>CAIKYE010000071.1 GCA_903831585.1 uncultured Micrococcales bacterium
AGTTGCCAAAGACCATCGCCGACCTCAGGCGCATTGCTAAGCAAGCGGGGTTTGGTCTCGAGCAGTCGGGTCACGAACTCACCCTGGTGGTTAGCTATTCGCCACCGAACGCCAACTAGAGCTGATTGCGCCTGAAGCAACCTGGCGCGTGATCGTTCACCATTCCGGTTGCCTGCATCAGCGCATACATCGTGGTGGCACCGACGAAACCAAAGCCAAGTTTTCTTAGGTGCTTGCTCAGCGCCTCCGATTCCGCTGTCGTGGCAACCCACTCGAAGTCAGCTGCCGTTCTTTTGCGCTTACTAACCGGGGGAGCGAATGACCACACAATGTCGCTGATGCTCTGACCAGAGCGCTGCAACTCGAGCACCAGGTTTGCATTTCGAATCGTGCTTTCAATTTTTGCCCGATTTCGAATTATGCCCTCATCTTGCATGAGTCGTTCGATGTCGGTTTCGGTCATGCGAGAAACTTTTTTTAGGTCGAAATTCTTGAATGCTTTGCGAAAGCCTTCGCGACGTTTCAAAATGGTGATCCACGAAAGCCCCGCTTGAAAACCCTCGAGAGTGATTCGCTCGAACACGGCTTGGTCACCGCGTACCGCAACACCCCACTCGGTGTCGTGGTAGTCGCGGTAAATCTCATCGGCATTTAGCCAAGAGCAACGCATTAGGCCGTCGTCGAATTTTCTTGCGGTCGTCACTCTTTTATCGCAATGTCTTCAAGGGTCAGCAGCCAACGCTTAGTTGGTAAACCATCGCCACCCGAGTAGCCGGTGATTTTGCCAGTAGCTCCTAGAACTCGGTGGCAACCGACGATTAGCGGCACCGGGTTTGACCCAACTGCTCCGCCGACGGCTCTCGAGGCCAGGGGCTTACCGATTTTGGCGGCGATTTCGGCGTAACTAACCGTTTTGCCGAACCCGGTCTTGGCGATTTGCTTCCAGACCGCCTTTTGAAAGTCAGTTCCTTGCAGGTCGACGGGTAGATCGAATTTGACTAGTTTGCCGGCGAAGTATGCGGTCAATTGCTTCTTTGCCTCGCGCAGAGTTTTGCTCGAACCTAAGTCGGGGGAGCGTTGACCAATGGTTAGCCGCGTGATTTTCTCGTTGCTTGCCTCGACTGTGATTGCACCAATCGGGGAGTCGAAGCTGATGCTTGCGTGTGCCATGTTCATGCCTCCCAGAATAAGACAAAGGCCGGGTCTCTGCGATTCGAGTCGAATCTGTTGAGAACCCGGCCTTGGCCAGAGATGTTAGTAACTCTTTTTATAGAGACTTCCACGCTTCATCTAGACAGCTGCGAAGAATTTGCTCCATTTCAACAAACTCGTCGCGACCGATGGTTAGCGGTGGAGCCAGCTGAACAACCGGGTCTCCACGGTCGTCTGAACGACAGTAGAGGCCTTCTTCAAACAATCGGCGAGAGAGAATGCCGCGAAGCAACTTCTCGCTCTCCTTGTCGTTGAAAGTCTCTCGAGTGTCCTTGTCTTTGACAAGTTCGATAGCCCAGAAGTAACCTGCGCCTCGAACATCACCAACTATTGGTAGGTCGCGCAACTTGTCGAGAGTTGCCTTGAACTCGGCTTCGTTGCGAGCAACGTTGCCCACGAGATCTTCTTCATCAAAGATGTCGAGGTTCTCAAGTGCAACCGCACACGAAACCGGGTGCCCACCGTAGGTGTATCCGTGAGGGAAGATGTTGGTGCCGGTTTTAAATGGCTCAAACAACTTCTCTGCAACCAACAACGCACCAATCGGAGCGTATGCCGAGGTCATGCCCTTGGCAAGAACCAACATGTCAGGCTCGAAGTCGTACCTCTCCGAAGCGAACATGGTTCCGGTGCGTCCGAAGCCGTCGATGGTCTCGTCGGCAACAATCAGAACGTCGTACTTGTCGCAGATCTCACGCACGCGATCGAAGTAAACCTTCGGCGCTGTGAAACAGCCACCAGAGTTCTGAACCGGCTCGAAGATAAACGCCGCAACGGTGTCTGGGTCTTCGAACAGAATCATCTCTTCGACGCGGTTTGCGGCCCAAAGCGCGAATTCCTCTTCGGTGGCAAAGTCGTTTTGAGCCCGGTACCAGTTGGTGTTTGGCACTCTGAAGGTGCTCGGAACTAGCGGTTCGAACATCTTCTTCATTGACGGAATTCCAGTAAGCGACAGGGCTCCGTGCGATGTGCCGTGATAGGCAACCGCTCGGGTAAGCACCTTGTGCTTGGTTGGCTTGCCAATCATTTTGAAATACTGCTTGGCCAACTTCCAGGCGGTCTCGTTAGCTTCGCCACCACCGGTGGTGAAGAAAACGCGGCTCAGGTTCTTTGGCGCATACGAGAGCAGGCGCTCAGAAAGTTCGATGCCCGGCTTGTGTGCGTGTGACCAGAGAGGAAAGTAGTCGAGTTCTTTCATCTGCTTTGCGGCAGCTTCGGCGAGACGAGTGCGACCGTGCCCGATGTTAACCGAGAACAGGCTCGAGATGCCGTCGAAATACTTCTTTCCGTTTTGGTCCCAGAAGTGGTGACCAGATGCCTTGGTGATGATCGGAATCTCACCCTTGGCGGTGTAGTAAGGGCTGTGGCGGGTGAAGTGAAGGAACATGTTGTCCTTCGCTGCCTGCTGCAGCATCTTAGGTGTTGCTTCAACGCCGCTCTTGCGAGCGTCTAGAAGCGGGGTGGCGCGGTCGGCTTTAGCATTGGTCGTCCCATTCGACGGCTTGAACGCGGTTTTTACTCCGCGAGCAAGTTTGCTCACCAGGCTCTCCTTGGTTGCCATGAAATATCACTCTTTACATTGTTTGTTGTTCATTGTGGAGACGCATCATCGCGTTCCCCAGTTGTAGAACTGCTTGTGCAACTTCAAATAGACAAATGTCTCGGTTGAAGTAACTCCGGGCAGCGACCGGATCTTTGAATTGAGTAGCTCTATGAATTCGTCATCGTCTTCACAGATCACCTCAACCAAAATGTCAAAACTTCCAGCGGTGTGAACTACATAGTCAGTCTCCGATAGCGCGGCTATGCTCTCTGCAATCGAACGGGTATCACCGGTGCAGCGAATGCCAATCATTGCCTGGCGAAAGAATCCGAGTTGCATCGGGTCGGTGACCGCAACAATCTGCAACACACCCGTTTCGGTTAGCTTCTGCACACGCTGGCGCACGGCTGCCTCACTGAGGCCAACCACCTTGCCGATTTCGGCATAGGAGCGGCGGCCGTCAAACTGCAACTGCTCGATGATGGCTTTTGAGACATCATCCAGAGTCGTGGTTCTGGTGGCCGTGCGGTTCATGGTCCGATTTTGGCACTGAAATGGCAATTTCGCAAACGAATCAGTGGCGATTTGCCCAATTTGATAACGAAAAGGTCATTCAGGGGTCAATTTTGCTTCGTTTTCGAGATTCTGCCCCCGTGGTTATAGGGTTTTGATATAGGAATCAATGCGCTTCAAAAGTCGGCCCATCGGTCGATGCGATGCGCGGACTCAAAGGAGAGTGCGACTTGTCGCTCAAGCAACTGAAGAACTTCGTCAATGGCCAGTACGTAGATGCCAAATCAGGCGAAACCAGTGAAATATTTGACCCGGCCTCGGGCAAGCCCTACGCCAATGCGCAGTTGAGTAACGCTGCCGACATCGACAACGCCTACAAGGTCGCAGACAAGGCTTTTGAAACCTGGTCGCAGACCACTCCGGGTGAACGTCAACTCGCACTTTTTAGAATCGCAGATGCCCTCGAAGCTCGCGCAGAAGAGATGGCTGATGTTGAATCTGAGAACACCGGTAAGCCGCGGCCAAGTTTGATCGAGAACGAAGTCTTGGTCTCTGTAGACCAGATTCGTTTCTTTGCCGGCGCAGCTAGAAATCTTCAAGGAATCGCTACCGGTGAATATGCGAAAGATCACACCTCTTCTATTCGCCGTGAGCCAATCGGTGTAATCGGTCAGGTCACTCCGTGGAACTATCCGTTGAACATGGCCACCTGGAAGTTTGCTCCGGCGCTTGCCGCCGGAAACACAATTGTTATTAAGCCTTCGGATACGACACCTGCCTCGACTCTGTTGCTAGCCGAAATAGCATCCGAGTTTTTGCCAGCCGGAGTGTTCAACGTCGTCACTGGTGACCGCGACACCGGTCGTGCACTTGTCGAGCACAAGATTCCGCAGATGGTTGCAATCACCGGTTCGGTACGCGCCGGAATGGAAGTTGCCAAGTCGGCTGCTCTCGACCTAAAGCGTGTTCACCTCGAACTCGGTGGCAAAGCGCCGGTAATCATCTTCGGCGATGCCGATCTAGATGCAGCCGTTGCTCAGCTAACCGTTGCCGGATTCTTCAACGCCGGCCAAGACTGCACCGCGGCAACTCGCATGCTGGTTCACGAGTCGGTTCACGATGAGTTCGTTGCCAAGTTGGCAGCCAGCGTAAAGGTAAACGCAACCACCGGTCAGCCTTCGCGCGACGACATCTTGTTTGGCCCGGTTAACAACATCAACCAGCTCGAGCGAGTGCAGGGCTTCGTCGACCGCCTACCAGACCACGCCAAGATCGAGGCCGGCGGCAATGCAATAAATGACAACGGCGGCTACTTCTTTGAAGCAACCATTTTGTCGGGTCTAAAGCAGCAGGATGAGCACATCCAGTCTGAGATTTTCGGACCGATAGTTACCGTGCAGAAGTTCAGCAACGACGAAGAGGCACTTCGCTGGGCCAACGATGTTGACTATGGCTTGGCATCTTCGGTCTGGACCAAAGACCACGGTCGCGCCATGCGCTTCTCGAAGGGCCTCAACTTCGGCTGCGTCTGGATCAACACGCACATTCCGCTGGTTGCCGAGATGCCGCACGGTGGCTTCAGACACTCGGGCTATGGCAAGGATCTGTCGAACTACGGCTTCGAGGACTACACGCGCGTCAAGCACGTGATGTCTTACATCGGCGGCTAATCGAGCCGACGATCTTGGAGGCGAAGCCGGAACACATTGGCTCTTGAGCTAGTTCTTCACAGATTCCTGCAAGGCCACCTAGCGGTCGAGTGACTCAGGCATTCTGTGTGAATGCAGTTGCTTTGGTTCTTGCCTTCTCTCGCGTATGGCGTGATGCTCGGCATAACTTCGAACAACTACTTTCTGGCGGCAACAACTCTTTTCACAATGCTGATTGCACTGTTGATTCGGTATCGCCTTTCCAAGCGTCCCAAACTCACGGATGCGACCAAGTTGCGTGTGATTGATAGTGAGATTTGGCTCGATGACTTTCGAATGCCACGCGGTGAATTGTTTTGGACGCGTGAGCAGGCAGACCTCATTTTCGAGCGACTTGGCGATACGTCGAGCAATCAGAATTTGCGCTCTGACTATATGCTTAATCGGTTTGAACGTACGCGGGCCTCGCTAAATGTTGCGCTGGGTTTCAGCGAACACGCAATTGTTCAAAAGTCGCTGGTTGATGACGGCCCGCACGCAATTCTGATTGGCAGCACCGGCAGCGGAAAGACCGAATTGCTCAGACTCATGCTGCGAGAACTACTTCAATCTGACACTAAACCTGATTTAGTCTGCATTGATTTCAAGGGAGGCATGGGCCTCGAAGAATTTAGGTCAAGAAGCTTTGCTTTCGCCAGTGATCACGATCTCGAGCAGACCCAAAAACTCTTCGATTGGCTAGAAGCCGAGTTGGCAAATCGGGAACTCTCGAGCAATCGGCCCAAGAGCCTAGTGATTGCAGTCGATGAGTTATCGCACCTGTTGAGCAGCGTGAAGAAGTGCGCAGATGTTCTGAGCTCGATTGCCGCCCGCGGACGTTCGGCGCAGATGCACCTTGTAATGACCAATCAAAATCTGGTTGGCGTCAATCGTGCCTTGCTAAGCAACGTGAAACTGCGCGTTCTGATTGGTAATCCAGACCCGGTAGACGGGGCCATGTTGGGGCAATTGGCTCGTGCGAATAGCGCAGCCACGATCGAAAGCGGTCTGGCCAGAGCGCAAATCGTGGCTCACGGTGCCGTCGCCGAACAATTCAACTTTCCGCTGCCGGGTGCAGAGAGCTCAGTGATTGCTATAGAACAGTCGCTGGATCAGCCGCAACCAGACCATGGGCCTCGGCCACACCGGCGTTCAAGAGGTTTCCCTCGTGGGTATTCAAACCAAGTGCCAGCGCGCCATCGATTGAGCAGGCAGCCTTCCATCCGCGGTTCGCTATCGCGCGCACGTATGGAAGGGTCGCGTTAGTTAGAGCGTAGGTGCTGGTGTGTGGAACAGCTCCTGGCATGTTTGCAACGCAATAGAAAGTGCTCTGGTGAACCTTGAAGGTCGGGTCGGCGTGGGTGGTCGGTTTCGAATCCTCGAAGCAACCGCCCTGATCGATAGCTATGTCGACTAGTACGCTGCCTGGCTTCATCTTGCTAACCATTTCGTTGGTCACAAGTTTTGGTGCCTTTGCACCTGGAATCAGCACCGCGCCGATAACCAAATCAGCTTCAGTTACAGAGCGCTGCAGCTCATAGGTGTTGCTCACGATTGTGCGAAGGCGGCCAGCATAGAAGTCATCTAGTTCGCGAAGGCGATACAAGTTAGTGTCGAGAACGGTTACTTCTGCACCCATACCGATTGCAATTGCAACGGCGTTTGCTCCGGCAACTCCGGCACCGATGACGGTTACCCGAGCTGGTCGGGTGCCCGGTACGCCAGACATCAGCATTCCGTTGCCGCCGTTTTGACGCATTAGCGTCTGAGCGCCAACCAGAGGTGCGAGTCGACCGGCAACCTCACTCATCGGGGCCAGTAGAGGCAGCGAGCGCGAGGGCAACTGCACTGTCTCATAGGCAATCGAAGTCACTTTGCTCGATAGCAAAACGTCGGTAAGCGGGCGGTCTGCGGCGAGGTGAAGGTAGGTGAACAGGATGAGGCCTTGGCGAAGAAATCCATACTCGCTTGCAATTGGTTCTTTTACCTTTAGAACCATTTCGCCAGCGGCCCAGGTGCTAGACGCATCTGGGCAAATCTTTGCGCCTTCGGCTTCATACTCGGCATCTGTGATTGATGATCCGGTGCCGGCTCCGGCTTGCACGAAGACTTCGTGGCCAGCGGTTACAAGTTCGTGAACGCCCGAGGGGGTGATCGCAACCCGAAATTCATTGTTTTTTACTTCTGCAGGTACAGCGACCTTCATGATTCTCCGTTTCGGGGAAGCCTCATTGCCACCACCGAACTCCAGCCTAGCGGTCGCCCTTGCCCTCAGAAATTCGGCTCAAGTTATTGCGGTCTTGACGTCAAGTTTTGTGGCATTATTGGCTTCGAGCGCATCCGCGTCTTTGTTGTTGGCTGGGCAGTGCTGCCCTTTCGATTGAAGGAGCTCCCATGAAGAACTCAATTAACCAAGACCCAATGTTCCAGCAGCTTTTGTCTGCTATCAAGTCCTCGCAAGTGACGCGTCGAACCGCGCTCGCGGGATTGGGTGCATCGGCGGCTGCGATTTCGTTAGCGGCCTGTGCTCCGGCCGGCGGAGCCAAGACACTGACCGCTGCCACAGATCTTTCGGACTCAGAGAAGTTGCTGATTTGGCACAACTGGTCTCTCTACATGGATGAAGACGACAACGGCAAGTATCCGACACTCGAAAAGTTTCAGGCGCAGACCGGAATCAAAGTCGAATACAAAATTGAGATTGACGACAACGACACTTACTTCGCGAAAGTGCAGAAGCAGTTGGCTCAGGGTCAAGACATCGGTGCAGATGTTGCTTGCCCAACCGAGTGGATGGCAGCGAAGTGGATTCAGGCCGGCTACGTGCAGAAGTATGATGCCGCAAACATTCCAAACAAAAAGAATCTTGCACCGGCTTACCTAGGTGCGGCGCACGACCCGAACCGCGATTACTCGATGCCTTACCAGGGCATTCTCGCTGGCATCACTTACAACAAAGCCGAGTTCAAAAAAGCAACCGGCAAGGATGCGCCTGGCAGCCTAGAAGACTTGTGGGACCCAGCACTAAAGGGTCGCGTTGGCGTTCTCTCCGAAATGCGCGATACCATCGGACTTATTTTGATGGCCCAGGGCGTTGACATCACCAGCGAATCTAGCCTCACCGAAGATGCGTTCATGAACGCAATCGACTTCTTCGCCGGCAAGGTGGCCGACGGTCAGATCGCACGCATCAAGGGAAACAGCTACTCAGAAGACCTAGAGAACGGCGACACCATCGCTGCTATTGCTTGGTCTGGCGACACAGTTCAGCTCAACCTGAGTGCCGAGACCGACAAGTACGGTTTCTTCATTCCAGAGAGCGGCACAACCATCTCGGCTGACTCGTTCGTTGTACCAATGGGTGCGACTCACAAGTCAAACGTCGAACAGCTAATCAACTACTACTACGACCCAGCGGTTGCAGCAGAGTTGGCCGCTTGGGTTAACTACGTGACCCCGGTTGTCGGAGCTCAAGAAGAAGCCATGAAGATTGATCCGGCTCTTGCAGAGAACCAATTGATTTTCCCAAGCGAAGAGTTCATGAAGAACGCCTTTGGTTTCCGTGCACTTTCTGGCGAAGAGTCAGTCAAGTTCGCACAGGCATTCCAAGACGTGCTGCTCGGAGCATAGGACATTGGCCACCGAGTTTGTCGCCAGAGGTGCCGATCTCGAACTAGTTGGAATTCGAAAAGAATTTCCTGGCTTCACTGCGATTGATTATCTTGACCTTCATATTCCAGCGGGTGAGTTCTTCGCTCTGCTTGGCCCATCCGGCTGTGGCAAGACCACCACACTTCGACTAGTTGCTGGGCTTGAACAGCCAACCACCGGACAGATCCTTATCGGTGGCAAAGATGTAA
>CAIKYE010000072.1 GCA_903831585.1 uncultured Micrococcales bacterium
ACCAGTAGAGCACGAGTTCCATCTGGTTTTGGAATGTCGATTGCCAAACCAAAGTTGATGTTTGCCGGGGTAACCGCGGCAGGCTTGCCATCGATTACGTCGTAGTAGACGTTCTGCGAAGGAAACTCTTTCAGCGCACGAATAATCGCGTAGCCGATGATGTGCGTGAACGAGACCTTACCACCGCGCGTGCGAGATAGGTGTGAGTTGATCACAATTCGGTTGTCGATCATGAGCTTGGCAGCAATTGTGCGAACGCTGGTTGCCGTTGGAACCTCGAGGGAGGCATCCATGTTGGTGGCAAGTGCCTTGCCCATGCCCTTCAAGAAGTCGACGCGGTTTTCGGTGAGTTCTTCGGTTTCGCTGATGATGTCGATCGCCGAGGTAGCCGGAGCCTGGGCCGGAATCGGCTGGGGCTTTGGCTCAATTCGAGTGGTCTTTGCGACCAGGGGAGCCTCGCCGGTTGACGTTGGTGCTGCCGGTGTCGTTGAAGTCTCTGGTGCGGTGGCAGGGGCCGAAGTTTGGGTTGCCGCCGGGGTAACCGGGGTGCCGGTTGCGTGTGTGGTCTCGGTTGGTATGTAGTTCTCGAGAATCGGCCACCAAGAGCGGTCTACGGCGTCTGGGTTCTCTTTGTATTTGGCATACATTTCATCGACAAGCCAGTCGTTTGCTCCGAAAGTATTGTCTTCGCCCGAATTCGTGCCTGACAAAAGAACCGCCTTATCGCTTGTCTTTACAAAACCTAGACAAGCCTACCTGCTGAAAAAGGCCCGTTGTATGCTTGCTTTCATGGATGCGCCGCTGATGTTGGCCCTATCTGTGGCTCTGACCATAGGTACGGGCCTGTTTGTAGCAAGCGAATTCTCGATGGTAAATCTCGAGCGCTCAGACCTCGAAGCTCGCCGTGAGCGAGGCGAAAAAGGGCTAAATAGAACCATTCGAGCCCTTCAGCGCACCAGTACACATCTTTCTGGTGCCCAGCTCGGAATCACACTCACCACCATGCTTACAGGGTTCCTAGCCGAGCCTGCTCTGACATCTCTAATGCAGCCCAGCTTAGAGACCCTCGGATTTACTAAATCTGCGACTCACGCGATAGCGTTTGCGCTGGCCTTGGTTTTAGCGACCCTTTTTTCTACCCTGCTAGGCGAATTGGTTCCAAAGAAACTTGCGCTGAGCATCCCGTTGCAGGTCAATAAATTTGTTGTGATCTTTCAACTGAGCTTCACCTTTGTTTTTTCTTGGATTATTCGCGGCCTGAATGTTGTTGGCAACGCGGTCGTGCGTGCTTTCGGCATCGAACCTAAAGAAGAGCTGTCATCGAGCCGTACCGCCGAAGAACTAATGTCGCTGGTTCGTCGTTCGGCATCACTCGGATCTCTCGATGCTCAGACCGCGACTCTGCTCACCAAGACCCTTGCCCTCAGCCAGCTCAATGCAGCTGACGTGATGATGCCGCGCCCGAGGGTTTCAATCATCTCGGTTGATTCGAGCGTTGCCGATTTGGTCAATCTTTCAATCAAGACTGGCCACTCTAGATTTCCGGTGGTTGAGGGGTCGAGTGACGACGTCATCGGAATCGCACACGTAAAGCAAGCCGCCTCGATTCCGAGGGAAAAACGTGCTGGAGTAAAAGTGAGCGCGATCATGGTCGACGCCCTGCGTGTTCCAGAGACCATGTCACTCGAGAAGCTAATGGTCGAGTTGCGCGCCAAGGGTTTGCAGATGGCAATCGTCGCCGATGAATATGGTGGCACCGCCGG
>CAIKYE010000073.1 GCA_903831585.1 uncultured Micrococcales bacterium
CGAAGGTAATCCGATATATGTTGAATTGCCGGCATCCGTGATTCTCGAAATCACATATACCGAACCAGGACTGCAGGGTGATCGCTCGACCGGAGGAACCAAGCCGGCGACACTAGAGACTGGTCTCGAGATTCAGGTTCCGCTATTCGTTGAGCAGGGAACCAAGGTTAAGGTCGACACTCGCACCGGTGACTACCTCGGCCGCGTAAACGACTAATCGGTGAGCGCTAGAACCAAGGCAAGAAAACGGGCGATTGACGCTCTATTCGCCGCCGATTTGCGTGAACTCAGCGCCGTGGACCTACTTGACGAGACAGAGCGCCTTAGCGATGAACGCGACGACCAGAAGGCCATCTTCGACTACGCCAGAACCTGTGTGGCTGGTGTAACCCAGAACGGCGCAGACATTGATGATCTTCTCGAGACCTACGCCCAGGGCTGGACGATTGCTCGCATGCCCGCACTGGATCGAGCCATTTTGCGGCTCGGTTGCTGGGAGATTCTCTTCAACGACGAGGTGCCAGACGCAGTGGCAGTAAATGAGGCGGTTGAGCTTGCCAAGGAGTTGTCAACGGACGACTCAGCTGGGTTTGTTAACGGATTGCTTTCTAAGATAGTTTCGACAAAGGCGGCAAAGTAGCCTATTATTTACAAAGCATCATCCTTTAACGGCGCCCTGTGAGGCGCAGAAGGAGGTGGGCGTGTCTGCACGCACCGTCTTGAACAGCGACGACATAGGTCGCGCGATAACGCGCATTGCGCACGAGATTCTCGAATCAAACCACGGAACCGAAGACTTAGTCATTCTCGGCATCCCAACTAGAGGCGTTGTTCTAGCAGAGAGAATCGCCGAAATCATTCGTAGAAACGGCGCGGCAATGCCCGCGGACTTCTTAGGTCGCATCGACATCACCATGCATCGCGACGATCTCTCACGGCAACCGGCACGCGAGATAACTCCGACAACAATTCCCAGCGGTGGAATCGATGACAAGGTGGTCGTGCTCGTTGACGATGTGCTGTTCACCGGCCGAACAGTTCGAGCCGCTCTAGATGCGCTCAACGCTATCGGTCGACCTAGAGCCGTTCGCTTGGCCGTGCTCGTAGATCGTGGTCACCGACAGCTTCCAATTCGTGCCGATTTCGTCGGAAAAAATCTGCCTACGTCGAGAGACGAGAGAGTGCGTGTTTTACTCTCGGATGTCGACGGAAGCGAGTCGGTGGTGATTGAGCAGTGAGACACATGCTGAGCACTTCTGATCTGACTAGAGACGAAGCAATTAGTCTGCTTGACCTCTCAGACCAAATGGCTCTGGTGAACGAGCGAGAGCTAAAGAAGTTACCGACCCTTCGCGGTAAGACCGTTGTGAATCTCTTCTATGAAGATTCGACTCGCACCAAGACGTCATTCGAGTTAGCTGCCAAGAGACTCTCTGCCGATCTAATCAACTTCTCGGCAAAGGGCTCGAGCGTATCCAAAGGTGAGAGCCTAAAAGACACTGCTATGACCCTGGCCGCGGGCGGAGTTGACGCATTCGTTATCAGGCATCACGCCTCTGGTGCGGCTCAAACTCTGGCCAACAGTGGGTGGATCGACGTGCCCGTAGTGAATGCCGGTGACGGAACTCACGAGCACCCAACGCAAGCGCTCTTAGATGCGATGACCCTGCGTCAGAGGCTTTATGGCAGTTCGAACACCAGCTCACGCGACCTTGACGGTGTCACCGTCGTAATCGTAGGAGACATACTGCACTCGAGGGTAGCTCGATCTAACGTGCACCTACTCAAAACACTTGGAGCTAGAGTCACGCTCGTTGCGCCACCAACACTTATGCCAAACGCTTCATTGCTTGGTGTCGAAACGAGCTACGACCTAGACGCGGCTCTAAGCAAGAATCCTGACGCCGTGATGATGCTGCGCGTTCAATCAGAGCGAATGAGTGGTTCATTCTTTGCAAGCGAGATCGAGTATTCGAAGAATTGGGGACTCACTCAAGCTCGATTCGCTCGATTGAACCACAAGACTCTCGTTATGCATCCGGGTCCCATGAATCGCGGGCTAGAGATTTGCAGTGAGGCAGCTGACAGTGAACAGTCGACAATAAAGCAACAGGTAGCAAATGGCATTTCGGTACGAATGGCTGTGCTTTACAGCTTGATTTCAAGAGAAAGGTCTATCGATGTCTAGATTTGTTTTGCAGGGTGCCACCCTTCCAGACGGCACAATCCAGGATGTGCTTGTTGATGATGGAGTCATTCGAGAATTAGCTTCAGGTCTTAGCGCCGAAGATGTTATTGACTGCAAAGGTCTTCAAGTTTTGCCTGGCTTCGTCGACATGCACACGCATTTGAGAGAACCCGGTTTTGAGGCAAGCGAGACAGTTCTCACCGGCACGCAATCGGCAGCACTAGGCGGGTTTACAGCGGTTCATGCCATGGCTAACACGAGCCCCGTCGCCGACAATGCGGCCGTAGTCGAGATGATCAGAAATCTTGGCGAGCGAGCCGGCTACGTAGAGGTATTTCCAATCGGAGCTGTCACCAAGGGGCTTGAGGGCAAAGCGCTTGCAGATCTCAATCTGATGAACCAGTCAACAGCCAAGGTGAAGGTTTTCAGCGATGACGGCAAGTGTGTGAGCGACGCCTTGCTAATGAGACGAGCCCTCGAGTACACA
>CAIKYE010000074.1 GCA_903831585.1 uncultured Micrococcales bacterium
CACCGAGTGCGGTTGGGCCTCTGTTAAATGGGTCGGCCAGTGTGGCGAATGCCAGGCGTGGGACACCATGCGTGAAGGCTCATCGGGCGGAGGCAAGGGTCTCGGCTCGGTTCGCTCGGTTAAGCCGTCGGTAATAGTGGCCTCAAGTGCCGCTAAGCCAATCACCGAAATCAGCACCGAGTCTGTGGCTAGCCGCAGCACCCAGGTTGCCGAGTTCGATCGGGTTCTCGGTGGCGGGCTAGTGCCCGGTGCCGTGGTTTTGCTCTCTGGTGAGCCAGGCGTTGGCAAGTCGACCTTGCTGCTCGAAGTCGCGGCCAAGACAGCTCAGGGCGGGGCACGCGTGCTCTACGTCAGCGGTGAAGAGTCGGTTGGGCAAATTCGCCTTCGAGCCGAACGCACGGGAGCACTCAGCGAAAACCTCTATCTCGCCAGCGAGACCGACCTTGCATCTGTTCTCGGTCAGATCCAGGCCACCAAGCCAGAACTTCTAGTGGTCGACTCGGTTCAGACCATTGCCCACGCCGAAATCGATGGTGCAGCTGGAATGCCGTCGCAGATTCGCGAAGTTGCCACAAATCTGATTCGAGTTGCGAAGACGCAAAACCTTCCCATCATCTTGGTAGGTCACGTCACCAAAGACGGCAACATCGCCGGCCCTAGAGCTCTTGAGCACCTTGTTGATGTTGTTTGCCAATTCGAGGGTGACCGTCAAACTTCGCTGCGCTTCGTTCGCAGCCTGAAAAACCGATTTGGGCCAACCGACGAAGTTGGCTGTTTCGAAATGACCGGCGAGGGCATTCGCGAGGTCGCTGACCCGAGCGGGCTCTTCTTGTCTCGCGGTGACACTCCTGTTTCAGGAACCTGCGTGACGGTAGCGGTTGAAGGAAAACGACCACTAATCGCCGAGGTGCAGGCTCTTGTAGTCAAGTCTTCATCACCCAACCCGCGACGAGTAACAAACGGTGTCGACGCATCACGCGTGGCAATGTTGCTAGCGGTTCTCGAGAGACGAGCTGGCATGCGGCTTGGTGAGCTCGACGTCTATGTTTCAACCGTCGGCGGTGTTCGAATTACAGAACCTGCTGCGGATCTTGCAATTGCGATAGCCATCGCTTCTGCGGTTCAAGACAAACCCGTTTCACACAACCTCGCCGCCTTTGGTGAGATTTCTTTGGCCGGCGAGATTCGACCGGTCACTAACAACAAACTTCGCAAACAAGAAGCAGAGCGTCTTGGCTTCGTTCGCAGCGTCGAGAGCAGCGTTGGTGGGCTCAAGCAGGCTCTTGCCCTTGCCCTGAACTGGTAATTAGTTCAACGGGCTTAATTTAGTGTGAATTGAACGACGTTCGATTCGACGCCGTTCACAGTCGCCTTCAGTTGATAGGTTGCGCCACCCGCAACAGCAGGCTCTTGCCCGGTTGAGCAACCGGTGATTGAAGAGAAGACTCGCAACCAGGTTGACGCTGGTGAATTGACCGATTGCCCGGGTTGCAGAATGCCAACCGCACTAACGTCTGAACTTCTGTCACACTGCTTTGAATCCCAGATGAGTTGGTCACCGCTCTTGATTTGGTAAAACGAAACCAGAGAGCCGGCATCGAATGTGCAGGCAACCTTTGAGTTGTTTGTCATGTTGAACCAAAGAAACGGGTTTACGCCGGCCGCAACCGCAGCAGTTGAATTGTAAGAATCGTCGCCGATACCGGCGATGATTTGTACCATGCCTGGTTCACATGCGAC
>CAIKYE010000075.1 GCA_903831585.1 uncultured Micrococcales bacterium
AGGCGTAAAGGCCGAAGACCTGGCCGCTATTGTTACCCACCAGGCCAACATCCGCATTATTGACGAGTTGGCAAAACAGCTCGATGTGCCAGATGGCGTAGTCATCGCCCGCGACATCATTTATACCGGTAACACCTCAGCGGCATCAGTTCCACTTGCCATGGATGCGTTACTCAGCTCAGGTGAGGTCAAATCAGGTGGCCTGGCTCTTCAAATTGGCTTTGGCGCAGGGCTCGCCTTCGCCGCTCAAGTAGTGGTTCTGCCCTAAAATTAGGTCAGTTGCAAATTCAAAACAAGGAGTAATAAATGGCACTTTCGCAGGCTGAAGTTCTAACCGGACTCGCAGAAATCGTTAACGAAGAGACCGGAATTGACAAGTCTTCGGTTCAGATGGAGAAGTCTTTCGTCGATGACCTAGACATTGATTCAATCTCGATGCTGACCATCGTCATGAACGCAGAAGAGAAGTTTGGCGTAACCATTCCAGAAGAGAATGTTGCCGACCTAAAGACCGTCGCAGACGCGGTCAACTTCATCACTGAGGCTCAGTAAGGTCTTCGTTGACCCACAAACTTGTTGTTACCGGGTTGGGTGCAACCACCCCACTCGGCGGCGACGTTCAGACCACCTGGCGAGCCCTGCTCGCGGGTGAATCTGGTGTTACGACTCTCGAACAAGAGTGGGTAGAGCGCTACCAGCTTCCGGTGACATTTGCCGGTCAAGCCAAAGTCAAGGCAAAAGACATTCTCACGGTGCCCGAAACAAAACGACTCGACCCAGCCAGCCAGTTTGCGCTAATCGCAGCCCGCGAAGCGTGGGCTGACGCCGGAACTCCAGAGGTTGCTCCAGAAAGATTGGCCGTGGAGTTTGCGACCGGCATCGGTGGGGTTTGGACCCTGCTGGATGCCTATGACACTTTGAACGCTTCGGGACCTCGACGTGTGTTGCCGATGACGGTACCAATGCTGATGGCCAACGGCCCGGCAGCAGCGATCGGAATGGACATCGCGGCACGTGGCGGAGTTCGCACAGCGGTCTCTGCTTGCGCATCGAGCACAGAAGCAATCGCCAATGCAATTACTCGCCTTCAGTCTGGCGCCATCGACATCGTTGTGGCCGGTGGTTGTGAAGCGGCAATTCACCCGCTTCCGATTGCAGCCTTTGCATCTATGCATGCGGTTTCGCGCAATAACGAGCACCCCGCGCAGGCCAGTCGCCCCTACGACGTGAACCGCGATGGTTTCGTTATGGGTGAGGGTGCCGGAGCACTTGTCATCGAGACTGAAGAGCACGCAAAAGCTCGCGGCGCGAAAATTTATGCCTACCTCGTTGGAGGTTCTGTCACCAGCGACGCTCATCACATCACAGCTCCAGACCCAGAAGGAACCGGTGCAGCTCGCGCGATGATTGAAGCGCTTGAGCAAGCAGGTGCAAAAATTGAAGACGTTGTTCACATCAACGCACACGCAACTTCGACACCGGTTGGCGATATCGCCGAATACACTGCACTGAAGCGCGTTTTCGGAGACCACCTCAGCAAGATCTGCGTCTCGGCAACTAAATCTTCAACTGGTCATCTTCTCGGCGGTGCAGGTGCAATCGAAGCGATCTTCACCGTGCTAGCGCTTCACGAAAGAATCGCTCCCCCAACAATCAACCTAGAGAATCAAGATCCAGAGATTCCCCTAGATGTTGTCACCACACCAAGAAAACTTCCAGACGGCAACATTCTGGCCATTTCGAACTCGTTTGGTTTTGGCGGTCACAACGCCGTTGTTGCTTTTAGAAGCGCAAATTAGTTAGCGACCGAGCGCAACCAAATCACTGCTGAATCGTCAGACGCTTGGCGCAAGTGCTCTAGTTCTCTGTCCCAAGGTTCACCAATCGCCAGACCAATCTGACTACGAATTTCAGCCAGGTTCGAAGTATCCAAATCTGTGATTGCCACCAATCGGTGTTGATTCACCAAGGCGTTTCCAAGAGCGTCTATCTGCCCCTGAAATAGCCCGAGACTTGGCGTGAAAATCCATCGCCAGCCAGCGTGCCCTTTGCCTTCATCCTGAACTATTTCGAAAGCGATTGAGCCCCAGCCGAGCAGCTCCGAGGTGAGCATCGCACCGAACGAAGACGTGGAAAGCCAAGCGTGCTGAGATCTGAAGTGACCTGGTTTTAACGGCTGTGGCGACCACTGAAGCCCAACTGGGCCACCCAGGTGACGACCAAGGGCCCACTCGATGTGTGGCAGCAGCGCCGCGGGCGCACAGTGAATAAACACCATGCCCTCTGCAGACGCAGCTTGCGCAGAAATACCGTCCATTTTGCCTCCAAACCTAGGTACGTCTTCCCCAACGACCTGTGATGCAAGGCAGGCGATTAGATTACGCCCGCTAAGGCTTAAATGTCAAAGGCCGGTCTTTCGACCGGCCCAGAAACCAAAGAACCAACTACTTAACTGGCTCGATCTTCACGACATCCCAATCAATGCCACTCTCTAGGTTTGAGATTATCCAAGCACCGACCCTTAGCGACTCACCTGGCTTGAGTGGAGCATCCGAGAATAGGGCATCTGTTGAACCTGGCTTTCTGATAATTCGCAGAGCGCCTTGACCACTGGAAATTGTTGTATCAATTCTGTAAACCAGCAAACCGTTCGATGATGACGAAGCGTTCGAATCGTTGCGGGAATTTCTTCTTGACTCCACCGCAATCGCCTCAGTTGTCGAGGTTCGAATAACTAGAAGCTGCGGTCCGGTTCCCACTTTAGAAACTGCGTCAAGTTGAGCCGAAGCCTCAACTCCATCTCTGGCGCAAAGTACCTTTGAGTCAGGAAGAAAATCTATAATCCATCTGCTCCACGCAGTCCACTCGCGCGATTTTCCATTTGCATAGTTCATGTTGTCGAAGTTCCCCATGAACTTGAATTGGTCTTCGAAGATCATCCCCTGTTTCCAGCCGTACCAGTAATAGTCGTGTATGCCGAGCAGATGACCAAACTCGTGACTTAGCAAAAGGTGCCCCTCTGGAAACCTCATATCACCACCAACCAGTGTCGCTCGATAGACCCTGCCCTCGTTGGTTTTGAATGGGCTATTCTGCGAAAGTATTAGTGCCGGTGAAACGTCTGATAGCGAACGTTGCGTTTCCGGTGGCAGAACAGCAACCACGAAGTCAACATCCGTGAAATCAACTTCGCTGTCTGCAAGGTTTATGGCTTCTTGAACTAGCACTGCCGTGTCGCCGCCCAATGCCCTAGTAACTCGATAGTCAGCGAGTTTTTTACTCATTCGGTTATAGCCTTCAGTGGCTCTCCACTCGAAGTTCACCACCCCGTTGGACATGTCTGCCAAGAACTTAGAGACCCCATCGGTCCAGAAGGACTTGTCGTCACTCGCCTTACCCTTGGCCACTTGATCTGCAAAATCAACGTAAATCAGCTGGACAACTAGTTTTGACCCGCTTCGTTTCATCTGGCTGTGCTGTGGAAATCCAGATCTGATGACATTTTCCGAGTTGTCCCTAATTCGACAAGAATCTACCGAAGCGAAAGACGGTGAGGTTGACAAAGGAGATTTAGGTGTCGTGACTAGCACGGGTTTAGGGGCAACGTACTTTGCCCAAACAAGTGATGACTTAATTTTCTTTTTCTGGGCGCTAGTTGCAGTCTTGCAAATGAGAGGAACCTTAGCTACCACGATTCGCTGACCAGTCTTAGAGCAAGCCTGGCCAATCTTTGGAGTCGCTGAATAGGCAACCGGAGCAACCCCGATCAGGGCGAGAGTCAAAACAATCGCCAGCAACTTCTTCATGTCATCACCCTATTTCATCAATAGAACGAGTCCTTGGAGTCGGAAGAACCTAGGTCGGTCGCTTAAAGTTCAAAGGCCGGTCGAGAGACCGGCCTTTGAATTAGAGGAGTTACTGCTTGTAAGCCACGAAGGTGCTCAGCGCTGGCACCGAGACCGATGAGACGCCCTTCAGAGTCGAAAGCGGAGTGGTCGAAGCTTTCGCTCCAGAAACCACTACGTTCCAGTCTCCAGTAGAAGGCAATGTGATGGTCTTAGCAGCAGTGGTCGGGTTGTGAATGACCACAATCGTGTTCCAACTATCTCCGGCAGCCTGGCCGTTGAGCGAGTAACCAATAAGCGGGTCGACAACATTGAGGAAGGTCAGGTTGGCCTTTACAGCTGCTGCGGTATCCATCCGGAACGCTGGGTGAGCCTTGCGAATGGCAAGCAAAGCCTTGTAGTAATTCACGCTGGCGATGTTAGTTGCGCGCGAGTTCCACTTGAGCGAGTTAACCGCGTCGCTCGACTTGTAGCTGTTCTCGTCGCCGTTCTTAGTGCGCAAGAATTCTTGGCCAGCCTGAATAAACGGCATACCCTGAGCCAGCATTACAACCGAAGTTGCGAGGCGGTGGTAGGTGGCGAGTTGCGCTTCGGTAGAGCCGCGCTTGCTCGCCTTGAGCTTGTCGTAGAGGGAGAGGTTGTCGTGCGCTTCGACATAGTTGACGGATTGCCCAGGGTCGAGCGTCGTCCAATTTCCGTTGACAAAACGATCAAAGAAAATGTTTCCGACTACGCCGGCCTTAACTCCATCGATTGCCGTGTACTTTGCGGTAGCCCAACCACGGTCACCAGAATCAAACACTGAACCCTTCAGCGAGTCTCTGATCTGGTCGTTGAACATCGAAATGCCTGGCAGTGAGCTGGCATTTATCTGCGCAGCTTTCTGTGCTGAAGGCAAGATGTCGCCCATGTTCCAACCCTCGCCGAGGATGATGATGGTCGGGTCAATCTTGGTCAACTCTGCACGAACCTGCTGCATCGTGGTGATGTCGTGAATTCC
>CAIKYE010000076.1 GCA_903831585.1 uncultured Micrococcales bacterium
GAAAAGCCTATGAATTGCCAAAGGAATTCGCGGTAGGCGAAAACTAACTAAAGCTTCTTTAGTTATGCACAGATTCACACTAAGCCGTCTATAGGCAAGTTGCTTGAGCCATCCTCGTTTTGTGAATACAAACGAGCGCGTTGGTGAATAGGGCATGAAGCGATTCATGGTCTCAGACCCACAGGCTTTGCGTCTCATTGCCTCATTTGTAAGCGATGGCAGTGAGGCCGAAATCGCTGAGCATTTCGCCCGCGCCACTTTTGCGCTGATTACGGAGCCCGGCGATCGATTTGCCGGCGCACTAATCGCAGCACTTTCACCAGAACAAGTTTTGGAGTTGCTAATTGCTAGGTCTTCTTCAGTTGAATTTTCGTCTCGACTCTTAGCCGTCGACTCTCTTGACGAAATAGAATGCAGGCTCGGGAATTTTGAAGAATTGTTTGCCGATGCGATGCAGCGTTGGTTGCCAAGGCTAAAGCTCAACGATGTTGTTTCATGCTTTGAAATCGCAGCACGAGTAAAGGCAAGACTGCTAATTCCAAAAAGCAGATTCTGGCCTAGCCGGCTAAATGATTTAGCTGAAGCCGCACCGCACTGTCTTTGGTATCGCAGCAACTTAGATGAAGCACCAACAACATCGGCCTCAATCTCGATTGTCGGCTCAAGAAACTCAACCTCCTACGGAGACTGGGTAACCTCAGAGATCGTCTCAGACTGCGCCAGTCGTGATTTGGCTATTGTTTCTGGCGGCGCTTATGGCATCGATGCAACCGCTCACCGTTCTGCCCTCGCAAACGACCAAACAACAATCGCGTTCTTAGCAGGCGGAGTCGATCGCTTGTATCCAAGCGGCAACGCAGCAATGTTCGAGAAAGTAATCGAACGGGGTGCCGTAATCGCAGAGCAGGCACCCGGGGCGAGCCCGACCAAGTGGCGATTCTTGCAGCGCAACCGCTTGATTGCAGCCATGTCTTCGGCAACAGTCGTTGTCGAGGCTGGGCAGCGAAGCGGCGCACTTAACACTGTTACTCACGCGCTAGAACTTGGGCGTTCAGTGGGAGCCGTGCCTGGACCCATAACCTCGCAAACGTCAGCTGGGTGCAATCGGATTATCAGCGAAGGTTTAGTGTCGAGCATTTGTTCCCCGATGGAAGCCGCCAATCTTGCCCTTGGCAAAGCTGGCTGGTTTCAAGCCGAATTAGGCGGCCTCTGGTCTTATGGGACCAGAGCGTTAGATGCCATGACTGCGTGGGCTTTGCCAGAGTCCCAGCTGGCGAGCCGCGCGGGGCTTACCACCAGAGAGCTCTCGATAGCACTGAGGCAACTGTCACTACTCGGTCACGTCAAGCAGACCGATAAAGGTTGGCTCAAACTACCCTTAGAGAGTGAGCAAAGAACTTAAGCAAGCGGCAAATGAATTCGCTGATTACCTTCAGGCTGCCCGAGGTTTTTCAGTCAATACCGTCAAGGCTTACGAAACCGACGTTCTAGATTTGGCGACGTACCTGTCAAAACTTGAAGTCAATCAAGTAGCCCAAATCGAGTTAGACCAGGTGCGAGATTGGCTGTTCGCGGCAGACCAAAGCGGCTTGGCAAAGTCAACCCTTGCTCGCAAGAGTGCCGCTATTCGATCATTTTCGGCTTGGCTAAAGAAAAACGAGTTGGTCGACGTCGATTTTGCGCAGAGACTCAAGTCTCCAAAATCGACACGTTCATTACCCAAGGTGGTCTCACGCGAGACACTTGCCGAGATATTTCAATCTCTCTCATCAAAGGCAAGTGTAGAAAACCCAAACGCAATGCGCGATCTCTTGGCAATCGAAATTTTGTATGCCAGTGGTTGTCGAGTGAGTGAACTTGTTGGCCTGAACCTAGAGGATGTCGACTATGCGCGTAACATCCTTAGGGTCATGGGTAAGGGCTCAAAGCAAAGAATGGTCCCATTCGGTGTGCCGGCGCGAGAAGCACTTGACGCTTGGGTTAGACACGGGCGCAGCCAATTTTTGAATGACAAGAGTGGTCAAGCGCTGCTAATCAATTCAAGAGGACAGCGACTGGGTGTTCGACAGGTTTACGCACTCGTGGCTTCGCTAACCGATGGCACACCCACCGGAGCCACAGGCCCACACGCACTTCGTCACTCTGCTGCAACCCATTTGCTCGATGGAGGAGCAGATCTAAGGGCGGTTCAAGAACTTCTTGGCCATGCGAGTCTTGGAACTACACAGATCTATACCCATGTCTCTGTTGAGAGATTGCGCGATGGTTATGAGAAAGCTCATCCCCGCGCCTAAGGTCAGCCGTTCGTGGGCAAAAGCACTGTAGGGGAGAAACCACCGATACGAGCAATCGGCGATAGGTAACCGTTGGCACTTCGAAGCGAAAAGTGCATGCACATTTGCTGTTGGCAGTGCTGCCGATAACCTGCATCGGCTTCACAGACAGCGCCAATCTCGTCTGATATGTCAACTTTGTCGCCAACCAGCAGTTTGCTGCAGACGGGCTCAAATGCAATCAAATCACCGGAGGCGGTGCGCAGAGACAAAACTGGCCTATCGACGACCTTGCCAACGAACCAGACGTTTGCGGTTGTGGGGGACAAGACCTTTTGGCCAGGGCTAACCCGGTAGTCGATTCCTCGGTGCCCCGCCGAGTAGTCGCTATTTGGCTGATAAAAGGGGTTGATCAAGTGCACCGGAGCGACCAGCGGCACCGCCCAGGTCTCAGAAGGCTGGGCTGTTTCAGCTGACCCTGAGTCACTCTGCTGTTGCCAGAGAGCCAGACTGAGCATGCCTATCGCCACCGCTCTCATCAAGACGATCTTCCGTAAAGGGTGCATGACTAGAGAATGCTCCGATTTCGCGCTCGCGGGAGGGTGCCTGCTCAATCTGTGGATAACTCTCGATTTAATGTCGGTCAGTCAGGGGTAGCCAGAGCCCAAAACCCGCTGTTATGCTTGTGACTAGCGGTATTCGCTAAACAAAACCTCGTTTTGAGACCTTTGTTTTGCTGTGCCGACTTCGCGTGTCGAACAACATACGAATTCTCCAGTCACCAATCTTCATTAGTGCGAATTCGATGCGACACCAGGTGTGACAGACAACCGTCTGATCGCAATTAACTGAGGGTGCGTTCGCGCGCCAAAAGGAGAACTGCCATGGCAGTCGTAACAATCCGCCAGCTTCTCGACGCAGGTGTTCACTTCGGACACCAGACTCGTCGCTGGAACCCAAAGATGCGTCGCTTCATTCTGACCGACCGCTCAGGTATCTACATCATTGACTTGCAGAAGTCACTGACCTACATCGACAAGGCTTACGAATTCGTAAAGGACACCGTTGCACACGGTGGATCGGTCTTGTTCGTTGGAACCAAGAAGCAGGCTCAAGAGGCAATTGCTGAGCAGGCACTTCGTGTTGGTCAGCCTTACATCAACCAGCGTTGGTTGGGTGGACTACTAACCAACTTCGGAACCATCCAGAAGCGTCTTGCACGTCTCAAGGAACTCGAAGTTATGGACTTCAGCGGTGCGACCAAGACCGGTCTCACCAAGAAGGAACTTCTAATTCTTCGCCGTGAGCGCGACAAGCTCGACAAGTCACTCGGTGGTATTCGTAACATCACAAAGACCCCTTCGGTCATTTGGGTTGTCGA
>CAIKYE010000077.1 GCA_903831585.1 uncultured Micrococcales bacterium
ATGTCGAAGTCTGGTGACCCAAAGGGGCTCGTCAACATCATGGATGATGACGACACCATCATCAAAAAGTTCAAGACCGCGATGACCGACGCCGATGGTGAGATTCGCTTCGACCGTGATGCCAAGCCCGGCGTCAGCAACCTACTCGGCATCTATTCGGCAATCACCGGCGAGAGCATTCGCTCGCTAGAAGAGCGTTTCGCCGGGGCCGGCTATGGCGCACTCAAGGGCGAGTTGGCCGATGTGGTGGTTGCCCACCTCGACCCGATTCGCGGTCGTGCCGAAGAACTCTTGTCTGACCCGGCCGAGCTAGATCGACTTCTTGCCGTCGGTGCCGACCGTGCCAACGAGCAGGCCGAGAAGACCCTCAAGGCCGTCTATGAAGCAGTGGGTTTCACGGCTGCAGCCCAGAAATAATCTGGCATCTAGCCCTGTTAAGTGTGAAGATAGATAGGTAACAAAGTTCTTCGGGGTCAGTGAAAATCTGAGCCGGCGGTATAGCCCGCGACCCGACTGGTGGCAACATCAGGCGGTTGATTTGGTGAAATTCCAGAGCCGACGGTTAAAGTCCGGATGGGAGAAGAACAGAGTCGCTGCTCTCGCTCGGTTTTGAACCGGGAGGCTGCAGTGGCTGGCTTTTTGCCGCGCCCCGAAGTTCGCTCGTGAAACACAGCAGAACACGGATGGCACATGAACCAGTTTGAAACCGCAATGAGGTTAGCGATTGAGCTAGCCGCACGCGGCCCAGAATATGGCGCGAACCCGCAGGTGGGTGCCGTGATTCTCGATGCAGCCGGCGAGGTTGTAGCCGAGGGCTGGCACGAGGGTGCCGGAACCCCGCACGCCGAAGTAATGGCGTTGCAAAACCTGCGCGAAAAACTTTCACTCGATGCTGACGCAACTTTGCCAACAGGTTTTACAGCAGTCGTAACTCTCGAACCTTGTAACCACACGGGTAGGACGGGCCCCTGCGCCGATGCACTTGTCGATGCTGGAATCTCACGAGTGGTCTTTGCTTGCAATGACCCCGGTGAAGTTTCTAGCGGTGGCGCAGAAAAACTTGCTCGCGCGGGAGTCGAAGTTATCGAGGGAATTCTCGAAGACGAAGCCGAAGAATTGATTCACGTTTGGAAGACCGCAACCAAAAATCAGCGAGTATTCGTTACGGTCAAGTGGGCATCGACTCTCGATGGCCGCACGGCCGCAAACGATGGAACCTCGAGATGGATAAGCGGCCAAGACGCTCGCTTCGATGTTCACTCAAGACGATCGAGAATTGACGCGATTGCCGTTGGCACAAACACCGTCGAGATCGACGACCCCGAGTTGACCGCGCGCACCCCAGACGGCACACCCTATGAACACCAACCGTTGCGAGTTGTGATTGGCATGCGCAGGCTCGACGGCACCAAACGGGTCTTCAGCAATGAGGCAGACACCCTGCGCTTTGAGACTCACGACCTTGAGCAGGTCACCCGTGACCTCTTCAGGCTCGGACACCGACACCTGTGGGTCGAAGGCGGAGCAGAGCTCGCCAGCGCCTTTATTCGCGCGGGTCTTGCCGACCAGCTGCTGGTCTATCTGACCCCAAACCTGCTGGGCGGAAGTCGCCTGGCCCTGCACGACCTGGGCATCGAGACCATGAGCCAGATCAACCGCTGGCAGTTCGACGAAGTCGAGTTGCTCGGTGAAGACCTATTGATCACCGCCAGCCCGGTCAAAACAGAGGAGCAAAACTAATGTTCACCGGAATCATTGAAGAACTCGGACGAGTGAAGGCAATCGAGCAACAGCAAGACGCTGTTCGACTTACTTTGGAAGGCCCGATCGTGGTTAGCGACGTAAAACGTGGTGACTCTATTTCGGTTAGCGGAACCTGCCTAACCGCGGTTGAGTTTGACGGCAACAGTTTTACGGCAGACGTCATGAAAGAAACCCTCGACCGCACCTCGCTAAGCGAGCTAAAGGTTGGTGACAGCGTAAACCTCGAGCGCGCCATGACAGCCGCCACTCGTTTTGGCGGGCACGTGGTGCAAGGGCACGTAGACGGCGTCGGAAAAATCATTTCGCGCGAACCTAGCGAAAACTGGGAGTGGTTGCGCGTCAGCATCCCGGTGGAGTTGATGAAGTACATAGTGCTCAAGGGTTCAATCACTATCGACGGAGTTTCACTAACCGTCAACGAGGTCGGCGACGACTTTATCGGGCTAAGCCTGATTCCAGAAACACTGGCACTAACCACGCTTGGCAGCAAGCAGGTGGGTGCGAAGGTAAACGTCGAGGCAGACGTCATGGCAAAGCACATCGAACGACTACTCGAAGCAA
>CAIKYE010000078.1 GCA_903831585.1 uncultured Micrococcales bacterium
AAGTGGTGGATGTTCTACACCGGAACCAGTCGCGAAGATGGTGGCGACATTCAATCGATAGGTGCTGCAACTTCTGATGATTTGTTTACCTGGCAAAAAGTCTCGAGCGAAGCTCTCGTGGTTGCAGACGAAAAGCACTACGCAAAACTCGACAAACGCGCCTGGCACGACGAAGCATTTCGCGATCCGTGGGTTTTCAAATTTCAACCCGATGACGATCTCTGGCACATGTTGGTCACAGCGCGCGGCAAGGGCGGGCCAGACAAAGACAGCGGTGTCATGGGTCACGCCACCTCAACTGATTTATTGAATTGGAAAGTGGAGCCGCCGCTAACGAAAGTCGCAGCGGGTTTCGGCGAGACCGAAGTTTTTCAGTTTGAAATTGTCGACGGGGTGCCGATTGTCTTGTTCTGCTGCAGTCACAGATGGATCAGCGACGAACGAAAAGCTCGCGAAGCGGGAGGGGTTTACAGCGTGGTTGCGAACGCGGACCTGTATGACCTAGATGTCTCTCAGGCGGCCTGTTTTGATGCCCCCGGGCTCTATGCGGCGAGACTCATCCAGGCGGTTGATGGCGGTTGGAACCTCATTGGCTTCTGGAACGAGCCCAACGGCCAGTTTGTCGGCGAACTCAGCGACCCGATACCGGTTACGGCGACTTTCGAGCACGGTTTAGTGCGCCGAGCCAATATGTAAGCGTTTACAAATCGTTACCAAAATCGGGCCGTTTTGCCTATTTTGAGACCTCTGGCGGGCCTAGCATGTTGATTGCGCGCTTAGGCAACAGCCTTCTGCGTTCCATTGAAAGGACAAATTAATGAAAGCAAAGCGTTTCCTCGCTGCCGCAGCTGTTGCAGCTGTCGCAGCCGCGGCGCTAACCAGCTGTGCCGCTGGTAAGCCTGCCGGTGACGGAGAAGTAACCATTTTCGGTGGTTACGGCGAAGCACAGGCAAAGGCGTTTCAGGCTGAGCTAGATGCATGGAGTGAGACTTCAGGCATCAAGGTCACCTTCACCTCGCTCGCATCATTCGACACAGACATCAAGGCAAAGGTCACCGCGGGTCAGCAGCCTGACATCGCAATGTGGCCACAGCCAGGTGGTTTGCTAGACATGAGCGACAACCTACTACCACTAAGCGACGTCACTGACATCGCTCCAGCACAGGCATCGCTTGTTCCTGGATGGGACACTCTTGCAGTTAAGGACGGCGCTGTTTACGGTCTTCCAGTTTCTGCAAACGTGAAGACTCTCGTGTTCTACAACCCAGCAGCATTCGCAGCTAACGGTTACACCGTTCCTACCACCGACGCAGAGCTAACTGCCTTGACCGAAAAGATCAAGACTGATGGCAGCGGTTACCCATGGTGTGCAGGTATCGAATCTGGTGGAGCAACCGGTTGGGCAATCACCGACTGGCTAGAGCAGTATGTTCTTGACTACAACGGTGTCGATGTCTACAACAAGTGGATCGCTGGAGACGTAACTTTCGACTCGGCTGAGGTAACTCGCGCCGCTGAGAAGGTTGCATCAACACTTCTAGCACCGGGCAACGTTAACGGTGGCGGTGCTGCAATGGCAACCGACAACTTCGGTAACACTACACCTCTATTCGAGACCGGTGGCAAGGCTAAGGGTCAGTGCTTCATGCTCCGTCAGGGATCATTCATCACCGACTTCTTCCCAGAAGCTATCAAGGCACAGGTTGCCGCTGGTGACTACACCAACGCCAACGTGTTCCCACTTCCAGCTCCTGAGGGCGGCCAGGCCGGCGTTCTCGGTGGTGGAGACCTAGCAGCAGCGTTCACTAACGATGCAGACGTCGCCAAGGTTCTTGACTTCATCCTCAGCGACAAGGTTGGAACCGTAATGGCTTCAGCAAGCTCATTCGTGTCACCACACAAGACCTTCGACACGAGCTTGTACCCTAACTCGCTAACCAAGACCGTTGGAGAGACCATGTCTTCAGCCGCAGTCTTCGGTTTCGATGGTTCAGACCGCATGCCTTCAGCTGTCAACGCACAGTTCTGGCTATCAGGAACCGACTGGGTTGCTGGCAAGGTCGACTGGGCTACTGCAGCTGCAGCAATCCAGGGCAAGTACTAAATAGATCCAAACGACTAACTAGTTAGTCAAAAAGTCTGGTGGTGGGGTTCTCCCCACCACCAGACTTATCTAAGTCAGAGTTTTTCTTCGAAGGAGTTGCAAATGGGCGACATCATCTTCGGAATTGCATCAATTATTTTTGGGGTTATTGCCAGTTGGGGACTCTACTGGCTTCTCGATAAAGCCGTGCGTTTTCTGCCGGCGAAGGCGCAAGAAAAGTTTCGCGCCGTTCCATTTCTTCTTCCGGCAGCTGCACTGCTGCTTCTAGTCTCGTTTTTGCCGCTGATTCAGACTCTTATCTGGTCTTTCATGGATGCCGGCAGCCGCAAGTTCGTCGGTCTAGATAACTACATCGAGCTCTTCTCATCTGCAGATTTCCTTGGCATTCTGCTCAACAACTTTCTCTGGATTGTCTTCGTGCCGGCAATCACCGTTGCGATCGGTTTGATGTTTGCAACACTCACGAACCAGGTCGGGCCAAGTCGCGAAAAGATATTCAAGTCGCTCATCTTCATGCCGATGGCAATCAGCTTTATCTCGGCAGCAACCATCTGGCGTTTTCTCTACACTTACCAGCCACCGGGGCGACCGGTTATCGGTTTGCTCAATGCAATCGTCGAAGCCTTCGGTGGAACTTCGCAGCCTTGGATGACAATTGATGCGGGTCGACTGAACTCGTTCTTGCTAATGATCATCATTATTTGGCTTCAGGCCGGTTTCTCGATGGTCATGCTTTCGGCGGCAATCAAAGGTGTTCCAGAAGAAACCATTGAAGCTGCTCGAATTGACGGGGCCAATGCCGTGACCATGTTCTTCAAGGTAGTTGTGCCTCAAATTCGTGGAACCATCATGTCGGTTTTCATCACCGTTGTGATTTTGGTTATGAAGATCTTCGACATCGTCTTGGCAATGACCGGTGGTAACTTCAACACCAGCGTGCTCGGCTTCGCCTACTACCGCGAGCTATTCGTGAACTCTAACTTCGGCTCTGCCTCTGCGGTTGTCACCATTCTATGTGTGATTATTGCGCCGCTCATGTGGCTTCAGATTCGCAGCGTTCGCCAGGTAGAGGAGAACCGATGAAAAAGATTCTGCACCGTGTCTCTGGCGCCAAGATCGGCACAACACTAGTTCTGCTAGCTCTGGTGGCAATCTGGTCGACGCCAACAGTCGGTCTGCTAATCACATCGCTGCGCACCCAAGACTCGGCTGCGAACAGCGGCTGGTGGACGGCAATTGCCGACCCGCTAAACACCGCTTGGAGCATTGAGCCTTATGTGAACGCCATCGAGGGCGGAATGCTATCGGCGCTGCTCAATACCTTGATCGTTACGATTCCAGCAACCGTCTTGCCGCTGATCATCGCGGCCAACGCTGCCTATGCGTTTACGTTCATTCAGTTCAAGGGCAGAGAAATATACTTTGCCTCTCTGGTTGGACTTATGGTGTTGCCGCTACAGTCAGCGCTGTTTCCGGTGCTCAAGGGCTTCGTTTGGTTCAAGAAGACCTTTGGCATCGAACTGATCGGAAACTTTCCGGCAGCCTGGATAGTTCACTCGGCTTTTGCGCTCCCTCTGGCGATTTACATCTTGAGAAACTACATGCTCACGATTCCGCCCTCACTTCTCGAGGCGGCTCGCATGGATGGCGCTAGCTATTACCAGATCTTCTGGAAGTTGGTAATGCCGATGTCGATTCCGGCAATCGCTTCATTTGCGATTTTCCAGTTCTTGTGGGTCTGGAACGATTATCTGATTGCCTTTATCTTCGTCGGCGAGCAAAAACCGGTGATGACTTGGAAGCTCATGCGAATGCTTGGGCAGTATGGCGGTGGTTGGCAAGATGTGGCAGCCGGATCGTTCCTGAGCCTGATTATTCCGCTGCTCGTGTTCTTTGCCTTGCAGCGCTACTTCGTTCGCGGACTGACCGCCGGCGCAGTCAAGTAAGAAAGTCAACTGCCGCCTTTTCGACCCTTTTGGGTAGAATTGACCTCATCCGGGCGTGTTTTTAGGAATTCTTTTGACTCCAGCAGATCTAAGCGATGCGATTGTGCGCATCTTGGCCAAATTGGTGGCCGAGGGGCGACTCGTTTCTGCTGCCTTGCCCGATTCTGTGGTGATTGAGCGCCCGAAGAACCGTGAGCACGGTGACTGGGCTACGAACGTGGCGATGCAGCTATCTGCTGGTTTTGGCATGAAACCCCGCGATTTTGCCGAACTGCTCGGCGCTGAGCTAG
>CAIKYE010000079.1 GCA_903831585.1 uncultured Micrococcales bacterium
GACCTCTATAACAAGGCCGCCCACGAGTCGGCCAGCGTGGTCATTTCGCAGTATTCGACCTCTTTTGGTTGGGCCACAAATCTGCTGCCAGAGGGTGTTCGCGGCAAGATCAAAGACATTTATGCCCTGGTGAGAGTTGCCGATGAAATCGTTGACGGTTCGGCCGCCGGTTCGAACGGCGCTCAAAAGGTAAACATTCGCAAGCAGCTCGACGACCTTGAGGGCGAGGTCTATGCGGCCATGAAGGTTGGCTTCAGCACCAACCTGGTTGTTCACGCGTTCGCACTCACCGCAAACGAGGTTGGCATTACCAAGGCAATCATCGAGCCGTTCTTCACATCGATGAGAATGGACATCACCAAGGCAAAGCACACCCCAAAAACTTTCAAAGATTACGTCTATGGCTCAGCCGAGGTTGTCGGTTTGATGTGCCTGCGCGCATTCATCTCGGGTCGCGAAGCGCAATACTCCCCCGCCGAAAAAGATGCCCTCAACAATGGAGCACTAGCACTCGGTGCTGCTTTTCAGAAGATCAACTTCTTGCGCGACCTCGAGGCAGACTTTCGTGCGCTCGGTCGCAGTTACTTTCCGGGAGTAACCGTCGAGACCTTCAACGAAGAACAAAAGCAGTTCCTGGTTGCAGACATCGCTGCCGATCTGATTGTTGCAGCCAATTCGATTCGGTTGCTGCCGAAAGACGTTCGACCTGCAGTATCTGCGGCACAGTTTCTTTTTCAAGAGCTCACCACCAAAGTTGCTGCCACTCCGGCAAGCGTTTTGATCACGACGCGCATCCGTGTGTCGAACCCACGCAAGCTCGTTCTAGTTGCCAAAGCACTGTTAGGTGTGACGCCCAAATGAGTAAAGCTAAAAAAGTTGTAGTTATCGGTGGCGGAATCTCAGGGCTTGCGACGGCTGCCCTGCTTTCGAAGGCCGGCTGCGAGGTGCAGTTGTTCGAGGCGCGCGAACGCGTAGGTGGCCGCGCTTACACCTGGCAGAAAGACGGATTCACCTTTGAGACCGGGCCGTCTTGGTACCTCATGCCTGACGCCTTCGATCAGTTCTATGCGCTGATGGGCACCACCGCGGCAGAGCAGCTCGACCTGGTTCAGCTCGACCCGGCCTACAAGACCCTCTATGAGGGCAGCCAAGAGCCTGTGTTTATCTATGACTCTCTGCAGAAGAACAAAGATGTCTTCGAGGCCGTCGAGCCAGGCGCGGGTGCTGCTCTAGGTCGCTACGTTGACTCTGGCGAAGAGGTTTACAACCTCGCCATGAAGTACTTCTTATACACAAACTTTCAGGGCATCAAAGGTTTCTTGAAGCCAGACCTGCTCAAGAAGACCGGAATGTTCTTGCGTCATCTTTTGACCTCATTGGATGGCTTTGCCGGCAAGCACGTGAAAGACGAGCGACTCAAAAAGATTCTCGACTTTCCCGCTGTGTTTCTCGGAGCTTCGCCGTACGACACCCCGAGCATGTATCACCTGATGACACACGTTGACATGAACGTTGGTGTGTTCTATCCGCAGGGTGGTTTCTACAAGATCATCGAGTCAATTGACAAGCTCGCGCAGAAGCACGGAGCAAAGGTTCACACCAACACTCCGGTTTCAAAGATTGTGGTCGAGAACGGCGAAGCTCGCGGAGTCATGGTTGGCGAGATTTTCTATGAGGCCGACGTCGTAGTTGGCACCGCCGACCTCGAGCACATCGAAACCAAGATGCTCGACGATAAGTGGCAGACATATCCGAGTTCTTACTGGAACAAGAAGCAGCCCGGGCCATCTGCGCTGCTATTGCTTCTCGGGGTCAAGGGCGAACTGCCGCAGCTGAACCACCATACCCTGTTGTATTCGAAGAACTGGAAGAAGAACTTCTCGAAGGTGTTCAAGAAGGCCGATGGAAAATCTGAGATTGCCGACCCGGCATCTCTGTATATTTGCAACCCGAGCAAGACCGACTCGTCGGTTGCGCCGAAGGGTTACGAAAACCTGTTCGTGCTCGTGCCGGCAGCACCTGATCCTTCAATCGGTGGCGCGGGCGACGCGAGCCTCGAGGCGGCGGCCGATCGCATCATTGACCAGATCGCCGACTGGGCAGACATCGAAGACCTGCGCGAGCGCATTGTGGTTCGCAAGATCATCGGCCCTGCCGACTTTGCCAAAGACCTAAATGCCTGGTCTGGAACCGCCCTCGGTTTGGCTCACAGCCTCGGCCAGAGCGCATTCTTTAGACCTAGCAACAAGAGCAAGAAGGTCAGCGGGCTGTTCTATGCGGGCCACAACACCCTGCCTGGCATCGGTCTGCCGATGTGTCTAATCGGTGCCGAACTGGTCTATAAGCACCTAGCCGGCGACCGCTCAACCGGGGCGATAAAGAAGCTAAAGAGCCTCTAATGCCGGGGCTATATCTAGGCGCGCTGCTTTTCTCGATTCTCGGGTTGGCTCTGCTCGACCGAAAGTATGGCCTGGTTTTCTTTGCAAACGCCAAGATGGCGGCCGTCACAACGGCAGTTTGTGTTGTGTTTTTCAGCATCTGGGATGCCGTGGGTATTGCCAACGGCATCTTCTTCAAGGGTGACAATGAGTTGTTAATTGGCCTCGAGGTTTTTCACGAGTACCCGATTGAAGAGGCGTTCTTTCTAACCCTGCTTGCTTACACCGGTCAGATTGTTATGGCCGCTTGGACTCGCTACTCGAAGGCGGGTGCGAAGTGAACTACCTAGAAATAAACAGCTGGTTCATTCTGCCGATTCTGGTTTTGTATTTCTTGCGCTTCAAGACCAGCAGGCTTTGCTACGACAGAATTCCGCTGCTGCTTCTGATGCTGATGACCGTGGTCTTCGACAACATCATTGTGCTGGCGAAAATCGTCTCTTATGACGAGGCCAAAATCTCAGGACTAAAGATTTTGGTTGCACCGATTGAAGACTTCGCATACACGCTCGTGCTGGTTCCGCTAATCGCCCTCGTGCAGAGTTATTTCACGCAGTGGCAGTCGCGCCGAAAGGCATCCGTGTGAAAACCGTCTGGGCACTAATTCAGTCATCGCGACCGATCTCGTGGATCAACACCGCGTTTCCTTTTGCGGCAACCTACGTTTTCTTCACCGACCGAATCGATCTGACTCTGGTCATCGGTACGGTGTTCTTTCTGATTCCCTACAACCTATTGATGTATGGCATCAACGACGTTTTTGATTACGAGAGCGACCTGCACAATCCGCGCAAGGGCGGCATCGAAGGTGCTGTGCTCGACAAAAGTTTGCACAAACTGACCATCTGGGTTTCGAGCCTGAGCTGCGTGCCCTTCGTTGCCTATCTGATGTGGGTCGGCAATATTTGGGCGAGCCTGGCGCTGGTTTTTGCGCTGTTCACCGTTCTGGCTTATAGCGTCAAGGGCCTGCGCTTCAAAGAGAAGCCGTTTCTCGATTCGATCACCTCGGCAACGCACTTCGTGAACCCGGCCATCTTTGCGGCCCTGCTGGTCGGTCAGAACCTGGCCCAGCCGGTGCTCTGGCAGTCGCTGATTGCCTTCTTCTGCTGGGGAATGGCCTCACACGCCTTCGGTGCCGTGCAAGACGTTA
>CAIKYE010000080.1 GCA_903831585.1 uncultured Micrococcales bacterium
AAAGACTGGCTCTGGTGGCCGAGGTTCGAAGAATTCCATACTGCAGTGCAACGAATCCGAAGACCGTGCAGAACAAAACGAGAAATGCCATTTCTAGCCACTGCTGCGTTTCGAACTCTTGAACCAGGTTCACCACGCCAACGAAGTCAATGGCCAAATAACTCAACCCGCACACCATCAGTTGCACAACAGTCACGTTAAAGCTGCTCACCTGTCGGCCCTCGGCGAGTTTGCCCTGGGCGGTCGTAGTGATCGCTCTCAACACCGCAGCGCCGAGCATCAGTGCGTCGCCAAAGTTAGGTTCTTTGAAACCGTTGCCGCTAACCAGCAGAGCGACGCCGACGATTGCTGTCACGGCCGCGATAAAGAATGGCCGCGGCAACCATGAACGTCGCCAAGCGCTCTCGAGAATCGGCGTGAAAATTATGGTCAGCGAAATGATCAGACCGGCGTTAGTCGCCGAGGTTAGTTTGATGCCGTTGGTCTCGATCTGCATGATTGTGCCGACCGCAATTCCGTAGAGAGCACCGAGTTGCCAGTCTGCTTTAGAAAACTTGTTGCCGCGAAGCACAGCAATTATCGCCATGATGATCGCAGCCGAGGTGAATCTAAATGCCAACATCGAATTCACTGATGCGTGCTGGGTTAAATCCTTTGCCGCGAGGTAGCTGCCGCCCCAAACAACTGCCGTTGCGAGCAGCAAGATGTCGACCTTGCCAAAGCGCCCAAACCAAAGTGGCTTTTTGTCGGTTTTGGGCATAGAGCGAGTCTATGTGTCTCGCTGCATTTCGAGCCGTGCGAATGTTTACCTTTTGCCCAGCGGGTGAGATAGTAAAGATATAGGAGGTTCACTATGTGCGATAACCCAAACTGCTCGATGGGCGATGACTGCAAGTGCGGCGATGGCTGCCAGTGCGGTAGCAAGTAACCCAGAATTAGCCGAGTAGCCCCTCTAATTGAGGGGCTACTCGCATGCTGGTTTAGGCTCAATAGGTGAAGACCCAATGGACCAAACTCAGACTTCTTGCTCTTGCTGGCTCAATCTCATGGATGGGTAGCACACTCACAACCTTCACGGTTGTGCTTCAGTACAAAGAGGAATTTGGGCCAAGTGGAGTCTCGGCCATCATGCTCTCGATGATCCTGCCGACCATTCTTGCGGCACCTTATGCCGGTGTCTTGGCCGACCGAATCAGTTCTGGCATTTTGATTCCCGTGATGCTCTCGCTTATGGGGCTCAGCACGTTCATGCTTTCGCTCGAGCTCGGCTTCTTTTGGTCGCTGTTTTTCTTAGCAATAACCGCAATCTGCGGAACGCCGGTCGGTGCCGCATTCAGCGCCACTTTGCCAAATTATGCGACTCCCGAAGACCTGCCGCGGGTTACCGGACTCATGCAAACTGGTTCATCACTCGGAGCAATGCTGGGCCCGGGCCTGGCCGGAGTTTTGGTATCAACCACCGACTCATTCGTTTGGCCATTTCGAATTGACTCGGCGTCATTCTTTGTTCTGGCATTCGCAATAATTGCTCTGAGAATAAGCCGCAAACCTCAGCCTCGCGCCAAAGAAGATAAAGTGCGCGCGCTCGATGGTGTTCGCGTGATTATGCAAAACTCTTTGGTCCGCTCCCTCGTGATACTCATCACCACTGTGATCTTTGCGATTAGCGTCATCAACATCGGCGAGATCTTCTTAGTCATGGATGAGCTTGGCGCTAACGCCATAACCTATGGCCTTGTCACGTCAACTTTTGCGCTTGGTTCGGTTCTTGGTGCTGTGACCACATCAATCATCAAGGTGCCCGAAAAGCGGCACGCCATAATCGCGATTACGGCGCTCAGTGTGCTTGCTGTGATTGTCGTTGGTTTGGCATTCGCTTGGCACTGGGCTGTAGTGGCAGTGGCTTGGTTTATCGCCGGAGTGTTCAACGCCGGGCTAAACGCCTACGGAATCTCGCTCATCATGAATCGCACACCGCAAGAAACCAGAGGTCGAGTAATGGCATCGGTTCAAGCACTGTTCGCAACTTCTTCGGTCACAGGCATGGGTATTGCCGGCATTCTGATTGCAGCTTTCGAGATTCGGCCGGTGCTTGCGGTTGCCGGAGTGCTCTGCTGCCTATTTGTGGTCTTGCTAGCTCCAGCCGTGGTGAGGGCCAATCGCCAGCACATCGGCAAGCCTAAAGAAGACTCTGCCCTAGTCGACTAGCGGTTCTTTGCCGGGGCCAAACTCCCAGGCCACCTCTGTTATTGAGCTTTTGTCGACCAGGGGAGTTTCGGCAGCAAAGTCAGAGGCCAGTATTTCGGCGATTCGACCAGCCGATTCACCCGGAAGCGGGTTTGCAGCCAGGCGAAGTCTCTCAATCGCGGCCGAGTAGTCGCCAAGGCCTTGGGCTTTGATCTCGTCGAAGCGCGCCACGAATTCGGCAAATGTGCCGATCCGCCAGTTTGCCTCAACGGCTATTTCGCCAATCGGTGAGAACTGCCAGTGACCCGGGTTCTCGAGAAATACACCCGGCTTGCCGGTGATCAGCGGGTATTCCCCGATGAATGAAATGCCATCGGTAAGTAGCAAGTCACTCGACAAGAAGAGACTGGCAAAATCGGTTGACCGTCGAATGGTGGTGTTTGGCAAAGCATTGAATTCGCTGAGCCAGGCATTCAGATCTGTTTCTGCAATTACTTCGCGGTCAACCAGGGTGCCAAAAAAGAACGGGTGCGGATCCATGATTATGTCGATGTCTTGATTCGCTCTGGCAAATTCGAGCATCTCGAGATACATCGAGGCAAAGTTTCCAAAGTTTAGCCAGTGCGAAGAGTAACTGTGGTGCGGTGCCCAAACCAGGGTATAACGCTCACTCGGTTTTGCAACTGCACGTGACATCAACGAATCAATCTTTGTCGAACCGACTAGGTGCACATGCGAGTTTCCGCGCGAGGTGC
>CAIKYE010000081.1 GCA_903831585.1 uncultured Micrococcales bacterium
AGGAATTTCAACACCAACAGCTTCGATGTTCGACGTGATCTGGTCTGGTCGGGTAGCTCCCACGATTGCCGAAGCAACGTTGTCGTTTTGCAGAACCCAAGCAAGTGCGAACTGAGCCATTGTGAGCTCGAGTTCTTTGGCTAGGGGCGCTAGCAACTGAACTCGGGTGAGCACGTCGTCGCTTAGGTATTTGCCCATCATGCCGCCAAGCCTTTCGTCGGCACCGCGTGAACCGTCGGGAGCTGGCTGGCCGGGCAGATACTTGCCGGTTAGAACTCCCTGGGCCATTGGTGACCAAACGATTTGAGAAACCCCAAGCTCTTTGCAGGTTGGAACGACTTCGGCTTCAATCACTCGCCAAAGTGCACTGTACTGCGGCTGGCTCGAAATGAGTTGAAAGCCTAGCTCTTTTGAAAGCTTGTGGCCTGCCCGAATTTGCTCGGCATTCCATTCGCTAACACCAATATAAAGTGCCTTGCCCTGACGAACTATGTCGGCGAAGGCCTGCATGGTCTCTTCTAGCGGAGTTTCGACGTCGTAGCGGTGAGCCTGATAAAGGTCGACGTAATCGGTCTGGAGGCGCTTCAGCGAGCCATTGATCGACTCCATGATGTGCTTTCTAGAGAGGCCGGTGTCATTCGGTTTCTTCTCTGCAACCGGCCAGTAAACCTTGGTGAAGATCTCTAGACCCTCGCGTCGCAGGCCCTTCAAGGCACTGCCAAGCACTGACTCGGCGGCCTGGTTTGCATAGACGTCAGCTGTGTCGAACGACGTGATTCCGCCGTCTAGAGCGGCGTGCACGGTGTCGTGAGCCGCCTTGTCCTCTATCTGACTGGCATGGGTTAACCAATTGCCGTAGGTGAGCTCGCTTACCTTGAGCCCGCTGTTACCGAGGTATCTGTACTTCATGGAGTTTTCCTAACTGCCCATCAACTTGCGTGCTGAGTCTTCAATTTTTTTGTGTAGCGTCGGAACCCAGGTTTCGTGCTCGGGTTTCATGAGTGTGCTGCGAAGAATTCGCGCCTTAGCCAAATCTGTCTCGACGTTAATTCCGTGAGCAAACAGAGCGTTCGGCTTAACCATGTAGGTGGCGAGGTGAATTTGTTCTGTGCGAGGAGCTTGCTCGGTTTGCAAGAAGATTGCCTGCGAAAGGCGATCTATCTCTGACATCGAGTTGACTCGGGGAAGATAGGCAATTATGTCTAGCTCGGGCTTTTGATAGGCCTGCAGAACATCAGAGTCATCAAGCAACTGCCACCAGTTTTGGGCGGCACGATAACCTGCCGCCAAAATTGAGCCGAGGCCATCGCGAGTCAGCGGAAACACTCGAGTGGTTGCCCAAAAAGCTGCGGCCGAAGCGCCTGCTCTGGAGGTTTCGAGTTGAATTTCGCCGAAGTGTAGTTCGGCAGAGGTGAAGTATGTGTAGGGACTGTCGTGCTTATAGAAGCGACCGACCGAGACATCCTTGAATAAGACAGCGCCGCAGCCGTAGGGCTGAAGTCCATGCTTGTGTGGGTCAACCACCACAGAATCTGCGTCTTTGATTGCGGCATAGTGACGAGCTGCCTCAGGGGCTAAATCATCTTGGATGAGTTTGAAGAATCCGCCGTATGCGGTATCAACATGCACTCGGGCTTCGTATTGCTTTGCCAAGAGAATTATGTCGGCTAGGGGATCCACCGCTCCTAGACCGGTTGTTCCGAGGGTGGCAACGATTGTTCCGATTTTTCCGGTCTTGAGCTTCTCTTCTAGATCGTTTAACGACATTCTTCCGAGTGCATCTACCGAAACGGCAACCGATTCGATGTCTAGAACTTCTGCCATTCGCATGTGGGTGTAGTGCGCATCTGCCGAATGTGCGATTGCCTTGCCCGGGTTTAACTCGCGACCAACCCACAGTGCTTCCAAGTTTGCGGTTGTTCCGCTCCAGGTTAGGTGGCCAAGCGCGTCTTCGGGAAACTCAAACATTGCAACGAGATCTCGAAGCACCTCACGTTCCATGGGGGTGGTTGCCCGACTGGCATCTTGTGAGTGGTTGTTTGGATTAATGATCATCGTCGCTAGGTAGGCCGCAACGGCAATCGCATGTGGTGGCTTAAGCATCTGCGCCGCATAGTTGGGGTGAAAGTATGGGTTGTCAGCTTCGAGGCGATTAACCAGTTCGCTCAGAACGCCCTTCACCGTGGCAAGGTCGGCCTGTTGACTCACATGGGTTTCAAACGAGCCAAATGAGGCCCTCAGTGCTTCGACATCGTCAACCACCTGAGGTATCAGGTCGGTCAACTTGATCGTTTCTTTTGCCAAGGTTTACTCCTTTGTAACCGGCGAAAGAGTGAAAGCTAGAGCTTTTGGCCGCGCTTCACCTGTGGTTTTGGAAGGCGCATGGGGCGCATCTGGAGCGAGCGCATCGCCGCATACCAGGCAATGTTCTTTTCGACGTTTGCTTCGGTGTGCTTCTGCGCCGCCAGTTTCTTTACTCTCCGACCGAGAATGAATGCATCGAGAATTACCACAATAAATAGACCCCACATCAAAATTAGGCTCGCAAGTTGCAAGGCATAGATGTTTGTTGCGGTGGTAATCAAAAAGATAAACATCGCGGGCATAACTAACTCGCCAGCGGTAAAACGAGAATCTACGATGTCTCGTGCGAATTTCTTCTGGGGTCCGCGGTCACGAATCGGAAGATACTTTTCTTCGCCACGCATCATTCCCTCGCGGGCAGTCTTGCGCTCCTCGCTCAAGCGCAATCTTTCGGCAGCCTTTGCTTCTTTTGACTTGTCGCCAACCAGCGGACGACGATTTGCGGCTTCCTGCTGCTTACGGCTAGGTGTGGCTTTGCCCTTGCCGAGCGGTGAATCTTGGTTTTCAGTCATGGTTTCCTTGTCTGGTTATGCGGTTTAAGATTACCCGTATGAACATCCCTGAAGATTCACTTCGTCTCGACAGCATCTCTGTGACATTGGTTAAAGAGAAGGTCGATGCCGCATTTCCGGTTGCCCTAGCGAATCTGGGTGACCTCGTTCGAATTCCCGGCATCGCCTGGGACGCCTTCGACCCTCAGCAGCTAGAGCGCAGCGCCGAGGCAGTTGCCGAGCTGCTCAGATCAACCGGTGTCTTTGAACTGGTTGAGATCAGAAGGGCAGAGGCGCACGGCAAGGTTGGTGCACCTGCCGTAGTGGCTCGTCGGGAAGCGCGCAACGGCCGCCCACAGATTTTGCTTTATGCGCACCACGACGTTCAACCACCCGGTGACCTCAGCGTTTGGAATACACCGGAGTTTCAGCCGACCCTGATTGACGGTCGAATTTACGGCAGGGGAGCGGCCGATGATAAGGCTGGAATCGTCACGCACTTGACTGCAATCAAAACCCTTGTCGAAACT
>CAIKYE010000082.1 GCA_903831585.1 uncultured Micrococcales bacterium
AGCGCAGCCCGCTCACTCATCGAAGTTATGCCCGCGCCACGAATCGTCTCGGTTAGCGCCTTGCGATCCTCTTCGACGGTGTAAGCGAGCGATTTCAGATCGAGTGCACGATTGGCGACCTCAGTGCCATTGTCTTTGACCAGCAATTGCATGCCCTCGTTGGTCCAAGAGAAGTCAATTGTCACGTCTGTTGAGGCCGGGGTGTGCTTGCGCACGTTTTCAAGAGCATCGAACGCTATTCGATAAATCGCAAGCTCTGAACCTTCGCTAAGTTCAAAGCGCGGACCCTCGTGACGCAGGGTCATGTTGAAACCCAATTCTCTGTAAGCAATTACGAGTGACTCGAGATCATCCAGTTTTGGTGGTGCCGCGCTAACTTGCTTTAGTTTGTTGAGCATGTCGAATAGACGGCGAAGTTCGGCATGCGCCGATCTCGCCGAGTCGGTCGCTTGCTGAAGAATTCGCGATGAGGAGTCGGGGTCGGCCTGCACGGCATAGACGCCACCCTCGGCAATGCTGATGGTTGCCGAAACACGTTGGATCACCAATTCACTTATGTCTCGAGCAATTTCAAATCGTTGATTCTGCTCGGCTACTTCCAACGAGAGGCGTGCCTGGGTTCTCTCAGCGACCGCCCTGTCAAAAGCCGTTCCAACATATTTCGAACGAGTCGAGAGTAGCCTTCCGAGCAGCCAAGCTAAATAGCTCAAACTAAACGACAAGAGAATGCCAATTCCAAAAATTGTGGATTTTGCAGTCTCGCTCAGCGTAAACAGACCAAAGTCTCTTAGCTGGTGGTCAGAAATGAAAACCGTGTTGACAACGAGTGCAGCGCCTAGAAAGTTGGATAGCAAAATTGCCAAGTTGCGCTGAATTGGCCTTGAGAACGCCGCCACAATAAAGAGAAAGACCAGAACAATCAGCCCACTGGCTCCTGGCTTAACATCCAGCAGAATTGCGAGCACTCCACCAGCAACGAGCAGTGCGATCGAATACCAGGCCGAAACGGCAGCAAGCAGAACCGAAAGAGAAAGAGCCAACGAAACCCAAATGCTGCTGGCGCCTGAGAGAAAAAGGTCGATTCCACCGAAAAGCAGCATGGAAAAAATCGAAATCAGCAAACTCGATTGCCATTTTTGGGATTGAATCCAACTAATCAAGTGTGCCTCCTGAACCTGTCATGGGGCTAGGCCAAATGTGGCTCCCCGGCTTGGACTCGAACCAAGAACCTATCGGTTAACAGCCGATTGCTCTGCCAATTGAGCTACCGAGGAATGCTTTCGCAAACACTAACCCTAGCAAATCAAGCGCATATTCGCCAAAAACTAGGTCAATAACCGAGTTTTTGATCCACTCTTCCAACCCACTCGCCATCGCCGAGCCACGCCTTAACGTTCTCGTCTATGCGCATGCTAAAAAGTCGGATCACCTGAGCATTGGTGTCGGCAGTGTGAGGGGTAATCAAGAGGTTAGGCGTTGACCAAAGTGCATGTCCGTCAGGAAGCGGTTCTGGGTCTGTGACATCAACTGCTGCACCGGCGATTATCCCCGATTCGAGCGCGGTCTTTAGAGCATCTGAGTCAATCATCTTGCCGCGGGCGATGTTGATCAAGTATGCGGTTGGCTTCATCAGTTCGAATCTGCGAAGGTCGAACAGGTAAAGAGTTTCTTCGGTGAGAGCAGCGGCAAGCACTACAAAATCGGCGATGGCGATGAACTCATCCAAGCGATCGAAGGCCACCGTCTCAGTGGCTCCTTCGACTTGCTCTGGGTGCTTTCGCACTACCGTCACTCTGGTGTTGAAGGGTCGCAAAAGCGAAACCAGCTCCTCGGCTATTCCCCCGCCGCCAACAATTACAATGTGAGAGTCGTAAAGACTGACGGCAAACTTCTTTCCCCAGGTTTTAGCAACAACGCGCTCGGGAATCTTTCTTGCCAGAGCAAGGCAGAGCGCTAGCGCATGTTCGGCAACAGGTTGACGGTAAGAGCCCTTGGCCGAGGTAAAGATAACCTCACGCTTCAAAACTTCTGCAAAGGCGTCGAC
>CAIKYE010000083.1 GCA_903831585.1 uncultured Micrococcales bacterium
CCTTCACCGTTTGACTCGCGCTTTTCACGTGGTTCGCGCGGTGGTCGCTGCTCGCGTGGCTCGCGTGCTGGCTTTTCTGCCGAAGAAGAATCACCGGCGCTGTTAGATTCGCTTGCGCCTTCAGGTTTGCTCGCACCGCGGCGACGGGTTGGTCGCTTCTCGGTGGCTGAGTCGTTGGTTGCAGCATCGCCTTCTGCCGCTGCGCGACGTGGCTTCTTTACTGCTGGTGTGTCTTGGATTTCATCCATGTAGTTATTTCTCTTTCTGAGATTCAGATGACAGGTATTTGTTTGTCATCACCCGCACTGTGCGTGCGTTCGCATTAGATTTGCGAGGGATTTCACCAAAGCGTTCTGAATGAACTGCTGTTTAGTGGTGCAAGGTAACTGTAGCACCCTTGAAGTCGACAGCCAATAGCAAAGCCCGCCATTGTGGATAGTTTTTTGCCGCAAGCTTGGCTGCCTCGAGGCGTTCGGCCGGGTCGCTTGCCAGCACAAGCACCGATGGGCCTGCACCCGAAACCACTGCCGCGTGGCCGTTTTTGCGCATTAACTGGATGAGTTCGTGGGTCTCGGGCATTGCCTCGGCACGATAGCTCTGGTGAAGACGGTCTTCGGTGGCGGCCATGAGCAGCTCTGGGCTCTGGGTCAGAGCGGCAACCAGCAGGGCCGAGCGTGAGACGTTGAAAACTGCGTCTTCGTGAGGAACCGAGTCTGGTTGAAGCGATCTGGCCTTCTCGGTCGACATCTTGAAATCGGGCACGAGTTCTAGCGGTGAAACACCGCGGTGCACGAAAAGCTTCTTGGTGTGTGCACCCTTTTCGTCTTCCCAGGCGATGTTGAGGCTACCGAACAGCGCCGGTGCCACATTGTCTGGGTGCCCCTCGAGTTCGGTTGCAATGTCTAGCAGTTGGGTCGAGCTGATTTCAACTATTCCTTCGAGCAGACCCTTGGCCGCCATGATTCCGCTGACCACAGCTGCGCCAGACGAACCCATTCCTCTTCCGTGCGGAATCACGTTGCGCGCCTTGATATGCAAACCCGGCATCTTCTGACCGAAACGGTCGAAGGTGAATTTGATGCACTTGACCACCAGGTTGGTTTCGTCGGTTGCAACTTCTCCGGCACCCTCGCCGGTCACTTCGACCAAAACTTTGTCACCGGCAACCGCTTCGACGTCTAGCTCGTCATAAAAAGCCAGAGCCATTCCGAGCGTGTCGAAGCCAGGGCCGAGGTTTGCCGAAGTGGCCGGAACCTTTACCGAGACTTTTCTGCCGACGATACTCATGACTAGTTCAACCCGAGACTCTCTGCGACTTCAGCTGCGTTGTTGTTAACCACGATCGGCAAGATGTCGCCGCCGTCTTCGTCTTTCAATGCCCAACCGGCATCCTTGAGGCCATGCCCGGTCACGGTAACGACGATTGTTGCACCGGCAAACGAATCACCCTGCTGAGAAGACTTGAATAAACCTGCCGCGCCAGTTGCCGAAGATGGTTCTACGAAGACGCCGACCTCATTCGAAAGGTAGCGGTGCATCCAGAGAATCTCTTTGTCACTAACCGCGCCGAATTTTCCGTCTGAACATTCCTGCGCGCTAAGCGCGAGATCCCAAGATGCCGGGTTTCCGATTCGAATCGCGGTGGCGATAGTTTCTGGATTCTTAACCGGCGAACCCTGAACAAATGGAGCCGAGCCTTCGGCCTGAAAACCCCACATCTTCGGAACGCGCTTGATTCGGCCCTCGTTGAAGTCTTCGAGGTAGCCCTTGAAGTAGGCCGAGTAGTTGCCCGCGTTGCCAACTGGCAGCACGTGAAAGTCGGGAGCGAATCCGAGAGCATCGACAATTTCAAACGCGCCGGTCTTCTGACCCTCGATGCGATCTGGGTTAACCGAGTTGACCAGGTGAACCGCATAGTTGGCCGAAAGGTTTCTGGCTAGATCGAGGCAGTCGTC
>CAIKYE010000084.1 GCA_903831585.1 uncultured Micrococcales bacterium
ATAACAGGCTGATCTTGCCCAAGAGTCCATATCGACGGCATGGTTTGGCACCTCGATGTCGGCTCGTCGCATCCTGGGGCTGGAGTAGGTCCCAAGGGTTGGGCTGTTCGCCCATTAAAGCGGCACGCGAGCTGGGTTTAGAACGTCGTGAGACAGTTCGGTCTCTATCCTCTGCGCGCGCAGGAATTTTGAGAAGACCTATCCCTAGTACGAGAGGACCGGGATGGACAAACCTCTGGTGTGTCAGTTGTTCCGCCAGGAGCACCGCTGATTAGCTACGTTTGGAATAGATAACCGCTGAAAGCATCTAAGCGGGAAGCTAGCTTCAAGATGAGAATTCCATGACTTCGGTCGAGAGGCTCGCAGCTAGATTACTGCGTTGATAGGTTGGATGTGGAAGTGGGGACTAAAGACCCATGGAGCTGACCAATACTAATAAGCCGATAACTTGATAACTTTTTGCTTGCGTCCACTATGTGGTTCCCGAGGTATGGGAACCACGATCACACTCAATGTGTGCTCAAGAAACATAACTCAATAGTGTTTCGGCGGCCATAGCGGAGGGGAAACGCCCGGTTACATTCCGAACCCGGAAGCTAAGACCTCCTGCGCCGATGGTACTGCAAGGGTGACCTTGTGGGAGAGTAGGACACCGCCGGACTTAATTTAGAAAATGGCCACCTCAATTGAGGTGGCCATTTTTATTTAACGTGATTCTCTTGGGTGATTGAGAGAATTAGTTCGGGAGAACAGATGAACGATGATCAGAAGCCGTTCCGCGCGAAGCGTGAGGCGTCGAATCGCTCGTCACGCTCAGATGATCAGCGACCCGACTGGCAAACTCGCGTAGCAATTACGCCAGACCCCGACAAACCAAAGTCTCCCGTGATTCCAGATGAAATCACAGCAGACGAACTTCCGCTTCAGGTTCGTGTTCAACTCAAGACGCTGACCGAAGAGAATGCCGAGCGCGTTGCCCGGCACCTCGCGATGGTTGCGCTTTTGATTGACCAAGACCCCGAGCTGGCCCACGCACATGCCATGGCGGCGGTTTCACGCGCCGGCCGTATCGGCCTGGTGCACGAATTCGCCGGATCAACCGCCTATGCGGTCGGCGACTACGCCTTAGCCATTCGTGAATTGTTGACCCACAGAAGAATTTCTGGCTCAAACGAGCAGATTGCCCTGATTGTCGACAGCGAACGCGGGCTCGAACGCCCAGATCGTGCGCTCGAGGCAGGCAGGGCGGTTGACCGCAGCAAGCTTTCGGCCGAGGCTCGAGTAAATCTTGCGGTCGCAATGTCTGGAGCTCGTCTAGATTTAAACCAAGCCGACTTAGCTCTTGCCGAGTTGGAAATCCCGGAATTGAATCCGGGCAACGTCTTTGAATACAGCATTCCGCTGTTCTTGGCTTACGCAGAGTGCCTCAGGGAGCTCAGCCGAGATACCGAGGCCAAGAAGTGGGATGACCTAGCAGTGCGAGCAGAGAGGCAATTTGATATGAATAACAAACCAGATGAAGAAAAGTTCGAAATCATCGAAGAAATTGAGATTCCGAAACTATCAGACCGACCAAAGGTCGACCGTGGCGATTCAACAGATCGCGGTGATCGACCTTCTATTGACGAAGTTCGCAAGTCACGCAACACCTTTGGCGGCGCCGGTCACCAGGGCGGAAACAAGTTTTCAAAGACCAACAACTCATCGCGTGAAAACAAAGGTGGCGGCCGAGGCAAATTCGGCGGAAACCGTGGTCGCTAGGCTCTGGGGCCAATACGACACGCTTCTGGCCGATCTCGATGGCGTTGTCTACGAGGGCACAAGGGCGATAGCTCACGCTGTTGACAGCCTCAACAAACTTCAGGCGAACGGCATTGCGGTTGGCTATGTCACCGATAACTCGTCTCGAACACCAGAAACAATTTCTGCACAGCTGAACGGATTCGGTCTAAACACGGCCGCCGCGCAAATCATCGGTTCGGCTCAAACCGGCACCGAACTTTTGGCAACCATGGTTGCGCCAGGTTCAAAAATCTTGGTCGTTGGCGGCGATGGCTTGCGATCGCGCGTAGCTTCGGCCGGCTTCATAGTTGTCGATTCCGCAGATGAAAATCCGGCTGGCGTCATTCAGGGCTTCGCTCCAGAAGTGGCTTGGAAGCATTTGGCCGAAGCAGCGTACGCAATTCAGGCTGGCGCCAAGTGGGTGGCCACCAACTCCGACTGGACTCTTCCACAGGAACGCGGGCTCGCTCCCGGCAACGGAACTTTGGTTTCAGCTGTGCACACGGCCGTCGGCCAACTGCCTTTGGTTGCTGGCAAGCCAGAGCCCGCCATTTTTCAGACCGCCCTCAGGCAGTTCAACACGAGCGCGGCACTGTTTGTCGGTGATCGAATCGATACCGACATCACCGGTGCAAATCGAGCGGGAGTCGACTCTGCGCTTGTGATGACCGGCGTTAGCACCCGCAAAGAGCTTTTGGGGGTTAAGCCAGAGGGCAGACCAACTTACATACTGGCCGATCTCTCTGAATTGCATGCAGATTACGTCGAAGCGAAGAAGACCAAGCGAGGATTCGCGTGCGGTAAGGCCGAGGTCGAACTGCTTGGCAACCGAGTAATTGTGACTCACGGAGACCCCGGGTCGCTAGATGCTTTGAAGGCCGCCTGCGCCACAATCTGGAGCGGCGACCAACCGATCTATTCGCTCGATGTAGAGGCTGCGCTCTACGAATAGCCAAGGGCCTTGCGCTTGTTGCGCCCCCAAATTTGCAGTTGGTTCTCTGACTGTGGCAAAAGATAGGCTTATAGAGAGGTAAACATGTCAACAGAACTTTTGGAACAACTCACCATCGAGATCGAGCGCATCAAGCAGCTTGAACTCAGTGAGCAGCCGAGCGCCTTCGCTGCTCTGCGAGACCTGCTAGAAACCACACTTAATTCGGCAGACGGCAACTAAATGCGCGCCGACATAGCGCTGGTCGAGCGAGGCTTGGCCCGCTCGAGAAATCACGCATCTACGCTTATTGAAGCCAAACGTGTTCTGGTTCAGGGCAAAGAGGTGCGCAAGTCTTCGCAAAACATCGAGGATGACATTCAAATTGTTGTGCTCGATGCAATTGAGTTCGTGAGTCGCGCCGGGCACAAATTGGCAAGAGCTCTCGAAGAGTTTTCTTCAATTGAGGTACAAGACAAGAACTGTCTTGACGTCGGCGCTTCGACGGGTGGCTTCACCGATGTGTTGCTTCGACTGGGTGCCGAGCTGGTTGTGGCCGTCGATGTCGGCCACGAACAGATGGTTGCAGAACTGTTTGACCACCCACGAGTCTTTGCACTCGAGGGCTTTAACGCCAGAGACATGACAATCGAGGCACTTCGATCGGCAACTCGGCTAGAGATAAACGAAAAGTTCTTTGACCTGGTGGTTGCAGACGTGTCGTTTATCTCGCTTACCTTGGTCTTGCCGGCAATGCGCGAAGTCGCTCCCGGTGCCGATTTTGTCTTGCTGATCAAACCCCAGTTTGAGGTGGGCAAAGACTCGCTCTCTCCGAACGGCATTGTTAATGATCACCGACTTCGAGCACAGGCAATCAAGCAGGTTGTCGATTGTGCCGAGGAACTTGGCATGGGAGTTCGCGGCTTGGTCAGATCTGGTCTGCCGGGAACACATGGAAACGTTGAATACGTGCTGTGGATTAGCGCAAACGAGCCTAAAAATGGGTCAAAATGGACAGACCAGATTGAAGAAATCGCTCGGGAGGGCAAGTGAGTCAAGCCAGGCACATCCTCGTGGTTGCCCATACGGGTCGCCAGGATGCCGTCTTGGCCGCCTTCGAGACTTGCGAACAACTTCTGACTTTCGGCATTGTTCCGGTGATGACCGCCGATGAACTAAGCGAGTGCAGAGCCCAGGCCTCGACCGATGCGCAGAAGAGTTCTATCTCTGCGGTGCGCGAATTGGCCTCGGAGTGCCCGCTTGCCGACGTCGAACTTGCAATGGTGCTTGGTGGCGACGGAACCATTCTCAAGGCAGCCGAGATTGTCAGAGAAGCACAAACCCCGCTGATGGGAATCAACCTTGGTCACGTTGGCTTTTTGGCCGAGAGCGAAAGAGATGGTCTTCGCGATGCGGTTGCTCGAGCAGCCGCAAAAGACTATCTAGTCAAAGAGCGGTTGACCCTAGACGTATCAGTTGTGGTTGCCAATGAGGTTGTCTTCAAAACCTGGGCGCTCAACGAAGCAACTGTTGAAAAGAGCGCTCGTGAGCGCATGCTTGAGGTGGTTGTTGAGGTTGACAGCAGGCCACTATCGAGTTTCGGTTGCGACGGGATAGTGATGTCTACGCCAACCGGATCGACTGCTTATGCTTTCTCGGCTGGTGGACCGGTGGTTTGGCCATCGGTGCAGGCCCTCCTGTTGGTGCCGCTAAGTGCACACGCACTTTTCGCGCGTCCACTCGTGATTAATCCAAATTCAAGTTTGGCCGTCGAGGTTCTGCAGCGCAGTGCTGGTCGCGGCGTTCTCTGGTGTGACGGGCGTCGAACTTTTGAACTGGCTCTCGGTTCGCGTGTCGAAGTAAAGAAGTCTGACAAACCCGTTCGACTTGCAAGATTGCACCAAGGCCCATTCACCGATCGGTTGGTTCGAAAGTTTGGCTTGCCCGTTGACGGGTGGCGAGGTCCTGCTTCGGCATGATCAAAGAGATCTACATTCGCGACCTCGGAGTGATTCGCGAGGCCAGACTCTCATTTAGCTCAGGTCTAAACGTGCTTACGGGCGAAACCGGTGCAGGCAAAACTATGGTGCTCACCGC
>CAIKYE010000085.1 GCA_903831585.1 uncultured Micrococcales bacterium
GACTCACGCCGATGACATTCAAATTAAGATGGCGCAGGGCGCAAAACCTGGCGAGGGCGGGCAGTTACCTCCGAACAAGGTTTACCCGTGGATTGCCAGAACCAGGCACGCCACAGCCGGAGTTGGTCTAATTTCGCCGCCTCCGCATCACGACATCTACTCGATCGAAGATCTAAAGCAGCTGATTTTTGACCTCAAGCGAGCAAATCGTGCGGCACGCGTTCACGTGAAGCTGGTTTCGCAAGTTGGAATCGGAACCGTAGCCGCTGGAGTTGCCAAGGCCAAGGCCGACGTAATTCTCGTATCTGGGCACGACGGCGGAACCGGAGCCTCACCGCTTAATTCACTTAAGCACGCCGGAACACCTTGGGAACTCGGATTAGCTGAGACGCAACAAACACTGATGGCCAATAACTTGCGCGATCGAGTCTCGGTTCAGGTTGACGGACAAATGAAAACCGGACGCGATGTTGTTATCGCTGCGCTGCTTGGAGCCGAGGAGTTCGGTTTCGCTACCGCTCCGCTGGTGGTCGAGGGTTGCGTGCTCATGAGAGTCTGTCACCTAGACACCTGCCCCGTAGGTGTAGCGACACAGAACCCTGTTCTTCGAGCTCGCTTCACCGGTAAGCCAGAATTTGTCATCAATTTCTTTGAATTCTTGGCCGAAGAAGTTCGCGAATACCTTGCGAAGCTCGGCTTCAGAACTCTAGATGAAGCGATTGGACACAGCGAATTCATCGACGTTAACCGTGCCATGAGCCACTGGAAGGCCGATGGACTCGACCTAAGCCCCATTTTGGCAGGCCCGGCCGTGCCGGCGGGGGCATCTCGACGCAAGTCAACCAACCAGAATCACGGGATAGAAAAGCACTTCGATCACAAATTGATTGAACTGTTCGCCTCAACATTCGAAGACTCAAAACCGATGAGCGCCTCGATGAGCATTTCAAACGTCGATCAGGCGGTCGGGACGATGCTTGGCAACGAACTCACCAAACGATTCGGTGCTGCTGGACTGCCTGAGGGCACAATGAACATTAACCTCAGCGGTTCAGCCGGACAATCCTTTGGCGCATTCATTCCTAGCGGCATCAAACTCAACCTCGAGGGCGACTCTAACGACTATGTTGGCAAGGGACTCTCGGGTGGGACGATCGTCATTAAGCCAAACCCCGATAGTGTGTTTGCAGCTGAAGACAACATCATCGCCGGAAACGTAATTGGCTATGGGGCAACCAGCGGAAGCCTTTTCATCCGTGGGGTAGTCGGCGAGCGATTCCTAGTTCGAAACAGTGGCGCAGAAGCAGTCGTTGAAGGCGTCGGTGACCATGCGCTCGAGTACATGACCGGTGGATGTGCTGTAATTCTCGGAGCCACGGGCAGAAATCTCGCTGCAGGCATGTCTGGTGGAGTCGCCTATGTCTACAAATTGCGTGCTGACCGAGTCAACCGAGATGCACTCGAATCAGTCGACATCACGATTGCAGATCTAGAGCCAGAGGACATTGAAAGATTGCACTCCTTGCTCTCGAGGCATTTCCTAGAAACCGATTCTGTCGTCGCCGCGAGAGTCCTTGCAAATTTTGAATCGGAATTACCGCTGTTTTCTAGAGTGCTTCCTTCTGACTATGCCGCGGTGCTCAAGATTCGCAAGAATGCGACAGCTAACAACCTCGACCCCGACGGTGATGTTGTTTGGAAACAGATTCTGGAGGTGACCGGTGGCTGATCCAAAGGGCTTTCTTAAAGTTACCGATCGACAAACAGCAGAACGTCGACCTGTGTCTGTTCGTATTCGTGACTGGAAAGAGGTTTACGAGCCTCGCGACCAAGCGGTTGTTAAACAACAGGCCGGTCGCTGCATGGACTGTGGTATCGCTTTCTGCCACCAGGGCTGCCCACTTGGAAATTTGATTCCCGAGTGGAACGATCTGACCTGGCGAGACCAGGGCCGCGAGGCAATTGAGAGACTTCACGCTACAAACAACTTTCCTGAGTTCACCGGACGCCTTTGTCCAGCGCCCTGCGAAAGCTCTTGCGTTCTAGGAATAAATCAACCAGCGGTGACTATCAAAGAGATCGAAGTGTCGATTATCGACAAGGCCTTTGAAAACAACTGGGTTCTGCCGCACGCTCCCGAACGCCTAACCGGCAAGACTGTCGCCGTTGTTGGTTCAGGGCCTGCCGGATTAGCCGCTGCTCAACAACTCACCAGAGCAGGTCACACGGTTGCTGTGTTTGAGAAAGACGACAGAATCGGTGGGCTACTTCGCTACGGAATTCCGGATTTCAAAATGGAGAAGCACCACATCGACCGCCGCATAGCTCAGATGGAAGCCGAGGGCACGAGGTTCCGACTCGGAGTCAACATTGGTGTCGATATCACCTGGACAGAGCTTCGCTCGAGGTTCGACGCAGTTCTAGTCGCCACAGGTGCGCCAGAGCCTCGAGACCTTAAGATTGCCGGCCGTGGCCTCGATGGCATCGAATTCGCCATGCGCTATCTGCACCAGTCAAACCAAGCCGTTGCTGGCGACGAAGTCGCGAATCAACTCAGTGCTGCCGGCAAGCACGTGGTAATTCTCGGCGGTGGCGATACCGGAGCAGACTGTCTCGGAACTGCTACTCGCCAAGGCGCACTATCTGTAACGACGCTGGCAATCGGTAACCAACCACCTTCGGAACGCGTCGAGAATCAACCCTGGCCGACGTATCCGAACCTATTTGAGGTTGCCAGCGCTCACGAAGAGTTTGGTGAGAGAAAGTTTTTGGCATCAACAGTTGAGTTTGTTGGCGACGGTACCACTGTCACGGGATTAAAGGTTGCAGAGACTGAATTCAAGGATGGCAAACGCGTGCCTAAGCCAGGCACCGAGAGAATAATTGCTGCTGACATGGTTCTACTAGCTCTCGGTTTCACAGGAGCTGAGCAAACTACACTCGCTCAGCAAACATCCGCAGAGTTTGACGCTAGCGGAAATGTCGCAAGAAGCACTGACTGGCAAGCAAATGAAGAAGGCTTCTTTGTTGCAGGTGATGCCGGTAGGGGACAGAGCCTAATCGTTTGGGCAATTGCCGAGGGTCGATCGGCCGCCGCGGCGATCGACAATTTTCTAGAGGGCGTAACCGAACTGCCATCACCGGTTAAGCCAAACGACAGGTCATTCGACTTTTAAACCAAGAACGCTCGGTAAACTTGTCGAGATTAGCAGAAGAAGGAACCAATGAGACGCGCCAAGATTGTTGCAACACTAGGCCCAGCAACCTCGAGTTACGAACAGATTAGGGCCGTGATTGATGCCGGTGTTGACGTCGCTCGCATGAACCTAAGCCACGGGAGCTACGAGGTGCACGAAGAGGTTTACCGAAACGTGCGCAAAGCAGCCGAAGACATCGGCAAGCCAGTCGGCGTCTTTGTTGACCTACAGGGCCCAAAGATTCGCCTCGGAAAGTTCAGCGATGGTCCGGTGATGCTCGAGAAGGGTGCCACCTTCAAGATCACCATCGAAGACATCTTGGGAGATGTGAACATCTGCGGAACCACATTTAAAGGCTTGCCTGGCGATGTAAAGCCTGGAGACCTGCTTCTTATCGACGACGGCAAGGTTTGCCTAAAGGCAACCGAGGTCTCGGCTACGACCGTAACCACAGTTGTAGAAATTGGCGGACCGGTTTCGAATAACAAGGGCATTAACCTTCCAGGAGTAGCGGTTAACGTGCCTGCTCTGTCAGAGAAAGATGAGGATGATCTGCGCTGGGCAATACGACTTGGTGCAGACATGATTGCGCTCTCTTTTGTTCGCGATGCCAACGACATCGTGCGCGTGCACGAAATCATGAAGGAAGAAGGCAAGTACCTTCCGGTGATCGCCAAAATTGAGAAGCCGCAGGCTGTTGCGGCTCTAGAAGAGATCATCGATGCCTTCGACGGCATCATGGTCGCCCGAGGAGATCTTGGTGTTGAAATGCCGCTCGAAGAGGTTCCTATTGTGCAGAAGCGTGCGGTTGAACTATCTCGACGTTGGGCCAAGCCGGTTATCGTTGCCACACAAATGCTCGAGACAATGATCGAAAACTCACGGCCAACGCGTGCAGAGGCATCTGATGTTGCGAACGCAATTCTGGATGGCGCTGACGCGGTGATGCTCTCTGGTGAAACCTCAGTTGGCAAATGGCCGGTTGAGACCGTCGAAGTAATGGCGCGAATCATCGAATCGACCGAAGACAATGGACTAGATCGAATTCCTGGTCTCGGTACACGCCCTCACACACATTCGGGAGCGGTCTCAAAGGCAGCTGTCGAAATAGCGGAGCTTCTTGGCTCCAAGTTCGTTTGTGTCTTCACCGAGTCTGGCGATTCGCTGCGCAGGGTTTCTCGACTGCGTTCCGCTGTTCCGATACTGGCCTTCACCCCAAACGCAGATACTAGAAGACGCTTATCGATGGTTTGGGGTTCTAAAACATTCCTGGTCAATCCGGTAAAACACACCGACCAAATGATGGATCAGGTTGACGAGATTCTTCTGGCGCAAGGTCTGGCCAAGATGGGCGACGAGGTCGTCGTTGTCGCGGGCACACCACCTGGAGTTCCGGGTTCAACCAACACTTTGAGAGTTCACAGGGTCGGCGAAGCCGGTTAGCCAAAACAGTAAAAAACCGACCCGCAGGGGTCGGTTTTTTGTTTGTGCCGAAGGCGGGACTTGAACCCGCACTCCTTTCGGAAAAGCATTTTGAGTGCTCCGCGTCTGCCATTTCGCCACTTCGGCTTGCTACCGAAATAGTTTAGACCATCGTCGTTTAGGGCCAAAACTCCAATATGCTTAGACAGATGAGCGACTCAACGGCAAAACGAACAGTCTTGGTGGCAGAAGACGAGTCGCTTATTCGTATGGATATCGTAGAAACTCTCATCGACTTTGGTTTCGATGTGATTGCCGAAGCCGCCGACGGCCTTGAGGCAGTCGAACTCGCAAAGAGCAAGAAGCCAGACATAATCGTCATGGACATCAAAATGCCCAACCTCGATGGCATTTCTGCCGCAGAACAGATGCAAGCTTTACGCATTCCGATTGTTCTGCTGACCGCATTTAGCCAAAAGGAGCTCGTTGAGAGAGCATCCGAGGCTGGGGCCATGGCCTACCTGGTTAAGCCATTCACCCCAAACGATCTTCTTCCAGCAATCGAAATCGCCTGGAGTAGACATCAGCAGCTGACCGCCCTCGAGGCCGAGGTGCAGGATTTGACCGAGAGATTTGAAACGAGAAAGTTAGTCGACCGAGCAAAAGGGCTGCTGAACGAGAAGATGAATCTCACTGAACCCGAGGCCTTTAGATGGATTCAAAAGGCGTCTATGGATAGACGTCTCACAATGCACGAAGTAGCACTGACAATTATTGACCAGTTGGGCGAGAAGAAAACCGAACCCGCTAGCGACTAGGTTTTTCGCGCAGGTAATTCGTAATACGCACTGTTGAAAGCCTGCGACCTTGCTCATCAGTAATCACGATCTCGTGAACAGTTAGCGACTTTCCAAGGTTAAGTGCCGTACAGGTTCCGGTCACAATTCCAGAGGTTGCCGAACGGCTGTGCGAGGCATTAACTTCTATTCCAACTGCCACGCGATCCGGATATGCCCAAACATTAGCCGCCATACTTCCGAGGCTCTCTCCGAGCACCACGTGGGCTCCACCGTGAAGCACTCCAAAAGGTTGCATGTTTCCGGAAACGGGCATTGTGCCGACGGCACGCTCGGCAGATAGCTCGACTATTTTGATGCCCATTTTGTCGGCAAGTTCGCCAACCGAACGCTCGGCTAGAAGCTTGGCACCAGCTTCACTGGTCTTCACTTCGTCAGTCATGAGGCTCCTCACACGCGCTTTCGCCTAGGCTATGGCTATGAATGCCAAGCCTACTCTGCTGCTAATCGACGGTCATTCCTTGGCATTTCGAGCATTTTATGCGCTCAGTCCAGACAGCTTCAGAACCCCAGACGGCCAACACACCAATGCCATCCACGGATTCATCTCGATGATGTTAAACATTCTCTCTGCCGAAAAGCCAACCCACATGGCCGTTGCATTCGATTTGTCACGGGAGTCGTTTAGAACCGAGGAATACCCCGAATACAAGGGCACTAGGGGAGAGACCCCGCCTGAATTCATGGGCCAAACCGAATTGCTTCGTGAAGCGCTAAACGCGATGAACATTAAAAACATCACCCGAGACAACTATGAGGCCGACGACATATTGGCAAGCCTCGCCGATCAGGCAGCCGATCAGGGTTATCGAGTTTTCGTGGTGTCTGGTGACCGTGACACATTTCAACTGATACGCGAAGACACCACAATTCTCTATCCGGTCAAGGGTGTGCTGAATCTTGCCCGCATGGATGACGAGGCGGTCTTTGCAAAATACGCCGTTCATGCCAAGCAGTATCCAGACCTAGCCGCACTCGTTGGAGAGACATCAGACAATCTGCCTGGAATACCGGGGGTTGGCCCGAAGACAGCTGCAAAGTGGCTGCAACAATTCGGATCGCTTCAGGCCATTTTTGATTCGGCTGATCAAATTCCAGGCAAGGTTGGCGAGAGCCTGCGTGAGCATCTGCAACTAGCGGTTAGAAATCGCAGGCTGAACCACTTGGTGCGCGATCTTGATTTCGACTTCGGTTTCGACAGTCTTCAAATCACAGGCGTCAACGAGGCAAGCGTTCGAGAGGTTTTTAGCAAACTCCACTTCAAATCTCTCACCGAGCGAGTGCTCAGGCTTAGGGGAGTTACCGGTGCACCAATTGCCGAAAGCAGCAGCGAAGTAGTTGACGGGGATCAGCCGGTTAGCGCTCCGCAAGTTTTTCGCGAGATTACGATTCCAGACAATAAGAACGTTGACTCTGCTGAACTAAGCAAATTTTTGACGAGTCAAAAAGGCCTAACCTCGATTGCATTTGAATTTGGCGACAATTCAGTAATGAGCGTTGGCTTTGCCACCGAAACTCAAAGACTCTCATGGGCACCTAAGTCAACCAACGAACTCTCACAAGTGCTTTCAGAATGGCTCGCTTCTGACAGCCCCAAGGCAATATTTGACGCAAAGAACACCACAAGAATACTTCTTGATTTGAAACTTGACCTTTGCAGTGTCGAATTCGATATTCTCTTGATGACCTACCTGCAGAATCCAGTTCGCAAAGATTACCTGCTCGATGACATCGCACTTGAGTACCTGGGAATCTCGGTAACCAGAGGCGATCAAAACGCTCTCATTCGTGAGTCGACCGATGACGCCTCACTAGATGCTTGGCTAGTTGCAACCCTCGCTCCAACCCTCTTTGAAACCCTTAGGTCAGAAGACCAGTTGCGAGTTCTGCAAGAAATTGAGTTACCAACCAGCCGAGCCCTTGCAACTATGGAGCACACGGGAATTTTCATCGATAAGCCAAAACTCGAAGCCCTGTTTGCCTCCCTTGGCGATGAAGTTGCCGCCATCGCAAAAGACGCCTATTCAATAATCGGAAAAGAGATCAATCTGGCTTCACCAAAGCAGTTGCAGACTGTTTTGTTCGATGATCTTGGCATGACCGGAACAAAATCGGTGAAGACGGGTTTCTCGACAAATGCTGCAGCGCTCACGGAATTGTTCGAACAAACCGAACACCCTTTCCTAGCAAAGTTGCTCGAGCACAGAGAAGTGAGCAAACTTCGTCAAATAGTTGAGACGGTTATCAAAGCCATTGCCGACGATGGCCGCATTCACACCAACTACTCACAAACTGGAACCTCAACCGGAAGACTTTCGAGCGACTCACCAAACCTGCAGAACATTCCTATTAAGAGCGAACGTGGGCGTCAGATTAGGGACTCGTTTATCGTCGGAGTCGGTTACGAGACGCTACTCACGGCCGACTACTCACAGATCGAAATGCGTATCATGGCTCATCTGAGCGAAGATGCGGGCCTAATCGAAGCTTTTAAAACAGGTGAAGACCTTCACAGATTCGTCGGCTCGCGCATATTCGGCGTAGCCGCCGCAGATGTCACGAGCGCAATGCGTTCGAAGGTTAAAGCCATGAGTTACGGCTTGGTTTACGGTTTGAGCGAGTATGGGCTGGCCAAGCAACTTCGAATGAGTAATGGCGAAGCCAAACAGCTTATGGCCGACTACTTTGACCGGTTCGGCGGAGTTCGGCGCTACCTGTCTCAAGTTGTCGACCAGGCAAAACTCAACGGATTCACTGCCACAACCTTTGGCAGACGCAGGCCTTTCGACGATCTTCGTTCGAGCGTCTTTCAGGTTCGAGAGGCGGCTCGACGAGCCGCTCTAAACGCTCCGATCCAGGGCACGGCTGCAGACATCATGAAACTGGCGATGACCCGAATTGCAGGCAAAATGGCCGAAAAGGGGCTGAAAAGCCGCATGCTGCTTCAGGTGCACGACGAATTGGTCTTTGAGGTCGCCGCAGGAGAGCTCGAGAGCCTCACGAGCCTTGTCACCCATGAGATGAAGAATGTTGTTGAGCTCAGCGTTCCCCTGGATGTTCACATCGGGGTCGGCGCATCCTGGGATGCCGCTGGCCATTAAGTCGGTCTGGGGCTTTAGTTAGGCCTGGCAACAGGGCTACAATTGACAAGTGCCGATTTGGCACAAATCCATTGCCTTCGAGGGTTTCCTCGTCTGGCCCGAGTGTGTCCGTAAAGAGTAAAACAAAATATGACAACAACCCCAAGCAAGCAGATCGCAGTCAACGACATTGGATCTGCTGAGGACTTTCTAGCAGCGGTCGAGAAGACCCTTAAATTCTTCAACGATGGTGACCTAATCGAAGGCACCGTAGTAAAGATTGATCGCGATGAAGTTCTTCTAGACGTTGGCTACAAAACCGAAGGTGTTATTCCTTCGAGAGAACTTTCAATTCGCCACGATGCAGATCCTTCAGAGATCGTTTCAGTGGGCGACACTATCGAAGCCCTTGTTCTTCAAAAAGAAGACAAAGAAGGCCGACTCATCCTTTCAAAGAAGCGCGCACAGTACGAGCGCGCGTGGGGCGATGTCGAAAAGGTTAAAGAAGCAGACGGCACCGTTACCGGTGTAGTCATCGAAGTCGTTAAGGGTGGACTTATCGTCGACATCGGACTTCGCGGCTTCTTGCCGGCATCACTCATTGAGTTGCGCCGCGTGCGCGACCTCGGCCCATACCTGGGTCAAAAAGTTGAAGCCAAGATTCTTGAGCTCGACAAGAACCGCAACAACGTTGTGCTTTCACGTCGTGCGCTTCTAGAGCAGAGCCAATCGGCGAACCGCAGCACTTTCCTTGCAGATTTGACCAAGGGTCAGATTCGCACCGGTGTGGTTTCGTCAATCGTAAACTTCGGTGCTTTCATCGACCTCGGTGGCGTAGACGGTTTGGTTCACGTATCAGAGCTGTCATGGAAGCACATCGAACACGCCTCTGAGGTTGTCGAAATTGGCCAAGAGGTAACCGTAGAGGTTCTCGAAGTCGACCAGGACCGCGAGCGTGTTTCGCTATCGCTCAAGGCGACTCAGGAAGACCCGTGGGCAGTATTTGCTCGCACCCACGCAATTGGACAGTACGCGCCTGGAAAGGTCACCAAGTTGGTGCCGTTCGGCGCATTCGTTCGTGTTGCAGACGGCATCGAGGGTCTTGTCCACATTTCAGAGCTCTCTGCCAAGCACATCGAACTAGCCGAGCAGGTAGTCGCGGTCAACCAAGACGTCTTCGTCAAGGTCATTGACATCGATCTGGACCGTCGTCGCATCTCACTTTCGTTGAAGCAGGCTACCGAAGAGGTAAACCCTGAGGGAACCGAGTTCAACCCTGCACTGTATGGAATGGCGGCCGACTATGACGACGCCGGTCAGTACAAGTACCCAGAGGGCTTTGATTCCGCTACTAGCGAGTGGAAGCCAGGTTACGAGGACGCTCGCACCAAGTGGGAGAAGGAGTACGCGGAAGCGCACGCCCGTTGGGAAGAGCACAAGCGTCAGGTAAAGGTCGCAAACGAAGCGGCAGCCAAATTGCCAGATGCTCCAGCGGCTGCACCTGCTGCCGAAGGCTCAAGCTATTCAAGCGAATCTTCTGACGAAGGCACCTTGTCTGGCGACGAGTCGCTTGCCGCACTTCGCGACAAGCTAAAGAGCGCAGACTAAGTTTCCATTTGAGAATGCGGGTCACGAGAGTGGCCCGCATTCTGCTTTAACACATCGATTGCTTAGGCTTAGAGCATGTATCTGATCGGCCTCACCGGGGGCATTGCAGCCGGAAAGAGCACGGTCGCTAAGCGCTGGGTTGAACACGGTGCCTTTGAAATTGATGCAGACGATGTTGCGCGCGAAGTTGTTCAACTTAAGAGCCGGGGACTATCACAGGTCGTGCAGGCCTTCGGCAGCGACGTGCTGAGTGACAGTGGCGAATTGAATAGAAGTGTCCTGGCAAAGATTGTTTTCGAGAGCCCTGAAAAGAGACTTCTCTTGAACTCGATACTGCATCCGCTGATCAAAGAACGAACTAAGCAGCTCTTGAGCGAGTTTGCGAGCGACGCAATTGTCGTCTACAACGTGCCCCTGCTTGTTGAAGCGGCGGTCGACCATGACTTTGATCTCGTTGTGACCGTTGAAGCGCCCGAAGAGGCGCAGATCAAGAGACTGACGGAGATACGCGGCCTAAGCCTGAGCGAAGCCCAGAGCCGCATAGCCTCTCAAGCGAAACCAGTTGAACGAGCGGCCAGAGCAGATCGAATCTTGAATTCCAACCAAGACGTGGCACTACTGCTTAGAGATGCCGACAAACTCTGGCGTGAAATCGAAGGCCTCGCCTCGATGGCTAGGGGTCAGTGATGCAAGACACTCGTGCACTGAACCGATTTGAGGTAATTAGCGATTACGTTCCAGCGGGCGATCAGCCTCAGGCGATAGCCGAACTCACTAAGCGCATTAACAACGGCGAGCGAGATGTTGTCTTGCTCGGAGCAACCGGAACCGGCAAGTCGGCCACCACGGCTTGGCTGGTCGAGCAATTGCAGCGACCAACCCTGGTCTTAGCTCACAATAAGACGCTTGCGGCCCAGCTGGCCAACGAATTCAAGCAGTTATTGCCCAACAACGCGGTTGAGTACTTCGTTAGCTACTACGACTATTACCAACCCGAGGCCTACGTGCCACAGACAGATACCTTCATCGAGAAAGATAGTTCGATAAACGAAGAGGTCGAGAGGCTTCGCTATAAAGCAACCATGAGCCTGCTTTCGCGTCGAGACGTAATTGTGGTTAGCACGGTTAGCTGTATCTATGGGCTTGGTGCTCCAGCTGAGTACCTAAATCAGAGTGTTCCGCTGCAGGTAGGCCAAAGAATCGATCGCGACGCACTGATTCGCAGATTTGTTGAGCTTCAGTACAAGCGCAACGACATTGACTTCAGTCGGGGAAACTTTCGGGTCAAGGGCGACACCATCGAGATAATTCCGGTTTACGACGAGTTAGCGACGCGTATAGAGCTGTTCGGCGATGAAATTGAGGCAATCTATTCGCTCTCGCCACTGACCGGTGAGGTCATGGGAACACCTTCTACCGTAGCGATTTTTCCGGCATCCTATTACGTTGCTCCGGTCGAACAAATGGGCAGGGCAATCGAAGCAATCGAGCACGAGGCCATCGCCAGGGTTAAAGAGTTCGAACGGCAGGGTAAATTACTCGAGGCACAGAGAATCAAGATGCGCACCAGCTTCGACCTCGAGATGATTCGCGAACTTGGATTCTGCAGTGGCATTGAGAACTATTCGAGACACATCGATAATCGCGAACCCGGCGAAGCTCCCAGTTGTTTGCTCGACTACTTTCCAGAGGACTTTCTAACGGTCATTGATGAGTCACACGTGACCGTGCCCCAGATTGGTGCAATGTACGAAGGGGATGCGTCTAGAAAACGTACTTTGGTTGAACATGGCTTCAGGCTTCCCTCAGCAATGGATAACCGGCCGATTCGCTGGGATGAGTTTCAGCAACGAGTAGGGCAAACGGTATATCTCTCGGCTACCCCTGGTAAATATGAAATGGGTGTGGCCGATGGTGTTGTCGAGCAAATCATCAGACCCACCGGATTGGTAGACCCGCAGATAGTGGTTAAACCAACCAAGGGCCAAATCGACGATCTGCTAGAGCAGATTCGGGTTCGAGTTGCCAAGGACGAGCGAATTCTGGTCACTACTCTCACCAAGAAGATGTCTGAAGAACTAACGGACTTTCTAACCGAGGCTGGCGTTCGCGTCAGATACCTGCACAGCGATGTTGACACCTTGCGACGGGTCGAACTCTTGCGTGAATTAAGGACTGGCGCCTATGACGTTCTGGTTGGAATCAACCTGCTGCGCGAGGGTCTAGACCTTCCAGAGGTCTCCCTGGTAGCGATTCTCGATGCAGACAAGCAGGGATTCCTGCGATCGGCAACTTCGCTGATTCAAACAATCGGACGAGCCGCTAGAAACATCAATGGCGAGGTTCACATGTACGGCGATCGCATAACCGATGCGATGGCAAAAGCCATAGACGAAACCGATCGACGCCGCGAGAAGCAAGTTGCCTACAACCTGGCTAGGGGAGTCGACCCACAGCCACTGCGAAAGAAAATCGCAGACATCACCGATGACATCATGCGAGAAGAGGCTGACACCGCGCAGCTGATAGCTGAAAATCGTGGAAAGAGCGGCGGCAAGCTTAAATCTGGGCAGTCAGCTTCGGCCACAAAGGGTCGCAAGGGCATCGCCGGAAAGGCTTACGACGAGATTCTCTCGGTTGTGGTCGAACTAGAACAGCAGATGAAGGCGGCAGCAGCCGAATTGCAGTTCGAATTAGCAGCACGCATCCGTGATGAAATGGTCGAGTTGAAGCGTGAACTTCGTCAAATGGAACAAGCCGGCCACGTCGACTAGCTGGGCGGTTTAGCCCGGTCTGGCGTTTTAGACTTCTAAGGTGTCAATTACCCCAGTGAGCAACTCAAACAAACTCGTCGTAAAGGGCGCTCGCGTTCACAACCTCAAGAATCTCAATTTGGAGATTCCCAGAGACTCAATGGTTGTATTCACGGGTCTCAGCGGTTCGGGTAAGTCATCGCTGGCTTTTGACACAATCTTTGCCGAAGGCCAACGACGTTACATAGAAAGC
>CAIKYE010000086.1 GCA_903831585.1 uncultured Micrococcales bacterium
GACACTTTAATCGAGCGAGTGTGCGGGCTATCAGATGGAACCGCTCCCAGAAAAATCACCTGGTCGATTTCGCAATCCTCAACAAATTCCATTATTTCTGCAGAAAAAGACTTCCATCTGCGCGCCGGTTCGTTACCGATAAGAAAGAACAGGTCGGCGAATCTAGGATTTTCTTCGGCGGCTTGCTTAGAGCTTCTCAACAACTCTGCGCCAGGCCAGTTGATCTCGCGTTGGCCGTCTTCGTCATTTGACACAGTGGGTCGTGAAAACTGAAAGTCGTAATAGTCTTCTGGATCGACCGCAGCCACGACCTCGGCATCGAGCTCGCTGACCAGGTGCTTTAGCAGTCCGCTCGCACCCTCGGCGGCGTCGTTCCAGCCTTCGAACGCGACTAATAAGGTTTTGCCTTCAAAAAATGGGTTTGCCAAACCGAGCTCCAATTCCCTCAACTAAACATTAGGCGAACTGCAAGGGTAAAATTGACGCATGTCTAACGCCTATCCCGCCGCCGTTCTATGGGACATGGATGGCACTCTGATTGACTCAGAGCAATATTGGCTATCCAGTGAGCAAGAACTCGCAGAGAGTTGGGGAGCGCAGTGGACATCTGAAGATGGCGAGAAACTCATTGGGATGAGCCTCTATGAGAGCACTGAAATTATCAAAGAGAAGCTGGGTATCGACATCTCACCCGGTGAGATAACAGAAATCCTTACCAATTCGGTGACTCAAAAACTGGAAAAGCAGATTATCTGGAGACCCGGAGTATTGGAGCTGATGGCAGATCTGCAGGCCAAGGGCATAAAAACCGCACTGGTAACCATGTCGATGCGGCGAATGGCCCTCTCGGTCGCCGAGAGACTACCGACCGGGCACTTCGATGTCGTGGTGGCCGGTGACGACGTAACTCGTGGCAAGCCCCACCCAGAGCCTTATTTGAGAGCGGCCGAACTTCTCGGCGTAGACATAAGAGATTGTGTAGCTATTGAAGATTCGTTGACCGGCCTGACTTCTGCAGAGGCCTCGGGTGCCATTGCGATTGGTATTCCTAACATCGTGCTTTTGCCTGAACAAGAGGGCAGAATTATCTGGCCGACCCTTCTTGGACTAACCGCCGAAGACTTTTCGGACCTTTACCGAGAGAAGCGAGCCACCGATGTCTGACAAAGCAAATTTGCCACGGGGTCCGTTTCGAATCGGCGACCGAGTTCAACTCACCGGCCCCAAGGGTCGCCTCAACACGATCACTCTCGAAGCGGGCGGCAGCTTCGGCACACACCGCGGCGAACTAAAGCACGATGACATAATCGGTCAACTCGAGGGTTCGGTCATCAAGAATCACAATGGCATCGAATACCTGGCACTTAGGCCACTGCTAACCGACTTCGTGCTGTCAATGCCTCGCGGGGCAAATATCATCTACCCAAAAGACTCAGCACTCATCGTCACAATGGGTGATATTTTTCCGGGAGCACGCGTTGTCGAGGCTGGAGTGGGTTCTGGCGGTTTGAGCATGTACTTGCTTCGAGCCATTGGGCCAACCGGTCGCTTAGATTCATTCGAGCGCCGCTCGGAATTTGCCGAAATTGCCAAGGCAAACGCGGTGAGCCAACTTGGCTACGAACCCAAGAATTGGCAGATTCACATCGGGGATTTGCAGCAGCGCCTCTCCGAAGTTGTTGCCACGCACGAAGCCGACCGAGTTGTGCTCGACATGCTTGCCCCCTGGGAGTGCGTCGAAGAGGCGGCAGAAGCTCTGGTTCCTGGCGGACTAATCATCGGCTACGTTGCCACCGTGACCCAACTTTCGAGATTCACCGAAGCGGTTAAGGTCAGCGGCCACTTTGCCGAACCCGAAGCTTTTGAAACCCTGTTCAGAACCTGGCACCTGCAAGGTCTTGCCGTGCGTCCGGATCACCGCATGATTGGTCACACCGGTTTTCTCGTGACGGCCAGGAGACTCGCTCCGGGCACCGTGTTGCCAAGATTCAAGGGAAAGCAGAAGCCCGAATTCAACGACGAAGACTTGACCGCTTGGAATCCTGACCATCTCGGAGAACGTGCGGTCAGCGACAAGAAGCTGCGCAAAACAGTCAGAAACGCCACTTCTTCGGCACAGGCGCGTCTAGATCAAGACAAGCCTGCCCAACCTGACAGCAAAAAATAGCCCCGAACGTAAACTTGACCAACACAACAGAAAGTATCAACTTGCGCAAATTCCTCGCAGCGGCAATCGTCGCTCTAACCGTGACCATTTCAGGTTGCTCCGCGGCACCAACCGGTTTAGATGCCGACTACGCCTCGCTTCCCGAAGTTTGCGAGAAGTTCACCACGGGTGATGCCTCAGCAAAAATCAGCGCAACCGGGGCCTTCGGAACCAAACCGACTGTCACTTTCACATCTCCACTGAGCACAGATGTAATGGAAACCAAGGTGTTGATCGAAGGCGCTGGGCCAGCATTCAAGGGTGGGGCCGAGGTCAAGTTTGAGTACGTGGCCTATAACGCCGGCAACGGAAACGAATTTGCGGCATCAAAATACGATGGCACCGATGCAGTTGCTCAGTTCTTCACAACCGGACAAAAGCTAGATTTCTGTCACGCCCTCTCTGGAGTTAACGAGGGGTCGAGAGTGGCCGTTTTGATTCCAGCCGCGATGGCGCACGACGGTCTCGGTGACCCAGCAAGCGGCATCGCCGCAACCGATAATCTGATTTTCGTAATCGACCTTCAGCGGGTTTACCTGCCAAAGGCTGTTGGTGAAGCTCAGCCAGCTCAGACTGGTCTTCCAACCGTGGTTCTCGCAGCCAGCGGCCAACCAGGGGTTCAAATTCCAAAGAGCCAAGCTCCAGCCGACTTGAAAATTGTCGACCTGATCAAGGGACGTGGTGAAACGGTTGCAATAGGTGACACGGTTACCCTGCACTACAGCGGTTTTCTCTGGAGCAACGGAACCCAGTTCGATTCATCTTGGAACGCGGGTGCGCCCGTGCAGTGGTCACTCACCGAGACCGGATTCATCAAAGGTTTCGTTGACGCACTGGATGGCGCTGTGGTTGGCTCTCAGGTGATGGCAATCATCCCACCGAGCTTCGGTTACGGAGACCAAGCCTCAGAGTCGATACCGGCAAACTCGACCCTAGTTTTTGTAATTGACATTCTGGGTGTCGACAAGGCTTCAAGTAAGTAAGGCAAATTGGGGGAGAACATGAACGAAAATGAAGAATATCAGCGTGATGCAGCTGATCCTTCGGAACGCCTGCTCAATCTAACGCTGCTATTGGCTTCAACCAGCATTGGCATGACCAAAGAAGAAATCTTTGTTGCCGTCCGTGACTACCGAAATGATCGCGAGGGCGGCATCAAGATTGACGCACTCAACAGAAAGTTCGAGCGCGACAAGAAAGACCTGCTGAAAAGCGGCATCAAACTCGAGACCGTGATTCTTGACTCTGACATGGGTGACAATCAAGAGACTCGCTACCTTATAAACCCGAGCGGATTTCAGTGGCCTAAAGGCGTGAAACTTACGACGAAGCAATTGCAGCTCTTGCAGCTGGCATCAAGTGTTTGGCGTCAGGCATCGTTATCGAGTGATGCGGCAAGCGGTCTCGACCGACTTCGCGCCCTCGGAGCAACCTCTTCCAACACAAACACCGCGGCTTTTGCACCACGAATTAAAACTCATTCGCGCGCATTCGTGCCGCTGACAAACGCCGTAACCGAGCGCTTGCAGGTGAGTTTCTTATACCGCAAGGCCAATTCGGGTGAAGCCGAGCTGCGATCGCTAAAACCTTGGCGCATTTCTCACATCGAGAATCAATGGCTGGTTCAAGGCTGGGATGTGGATAAAGCCGGCTTTAGAAATTTTCTATTGAAACGGATAGTTTCGGGGGTCACGGTCAGCGACACAGAATTTGATCGACCAACACAGAAGCAAATTGACGAATTGCAAGCCGATTTAGACAAACACATCGCGAACAACATCGCGGTTTTGAAAGTCAAGCGCGACTCTCTGGCCTGGTTTCATTTCGATCCGCCGAGTTCGAGTAAAAGTGAGTGGCAAGAAGTCAAAATTCAATTCATGGATTTGGATCTGCTCGCAGACGAGCTTCGAGACTATGCCGGCGAGATCACGGTCGAAGAGCCAGCCGCTCTAGAACGAGCGATTCGCTTAGGTTTCGAGAAGGTGGCTGCAGCTCATGCCTAAAGCCGGAAGACCAAACGCAAGCGAACGATACAACTTTCTAATGCCGTTAATCGGCTTTCTTATGCGAAACTATGGCGTCAAAATTTCGGCCGTTGCGGCACATTTCGAAGTCACTGAGGAATACGTTCGAGAATCCATTACTACGTTGAACTCAACGGCGTCACAAAAGAGCCCAAGTTTCGAAGAGACCTACTACTACATCGATATCGAAGATGATGGAAAAATCTATCTCTCACAGGCTGACGTAATCGACGATGCCCCGCGACTGTCAGCTCGGCAGGCTTCGGCGATTGCCGCCGGGCTTGGAATTCTTTCAGCGCTTCCGGAGTTTTCGAGCGAAGGAGAGATCGCCGAATTGCTCGAGATTCTGGCAAATGGTACGACCGAGAGTGCTCCGGCAGCGATTCACTTCAGACCTGGAACCGTCGATGCCGACGCGGCAGAAATTCGCAGAGCCATGCTCAACAATCACCGAATCGAGTGCGAGTACAGAAACATCCGTGGTGAGCAGAGCGTTCGTCAAATTGATCCGATTCGCCTCGACCCGCACGGAGACATTTGGTATCTGCGCGGATATTGCATAACCAACAAACAGCTACGCAACTTTAGGCTCGATCACATGCGTGCGGCCAAAGAGCTCGAAGTTGATATTTGCGAAGAAGCCAAAGCGATTCAAGAGATTGACGATGAGGCCTACATCGCCAGCGAGAGTGACGTTGAAGTCACTGTTGAGGTAGATCCAGAGGCGCAGGCGATGTTGGGCGACTTCGCTGCCACGATCTTGAAAACCGACAGCAAAAACAACACAGTGACGGCGCTAATCAAGATTGGTTACCTTCCGTACCTCGGTCGTGTAATTGCTCAGTATGGCGGTGCCGCACGTGTTCTAGCTCCAGAGAACGCTCGACAGGTGGTTCGCAACTACGCTCTGACCGCACTCGGGCTAGAGCCCGAAGGTCTGCCGGAGCAGGACTAATGAGCTGGTGGGTGCAATTGCTGATGTGGGTCGTGCTGGTACTCGCATCGCTTGCCTACCTGGGTTTCTTGCTCTATCGACTCGTCAAAAAGGGCGCAGGTGTGCTCAAGGTTGCCCAGCCAGCAATAGACCAGCTCGTGCTTCTCAGCAAAGCGCTAGCACCCACCGCGACCTATCAGAAGCCAAACGACAATTTGCTTGATGACGTAAATGTGCATCTAATCGAACGAGCAAAACTGCTGAAAAGACGCGCACGAGCCGCCGAGCAGAGACAGCGTAGGCTTATAGATAAGTTGAAGCATCCTCAGGAAAGTGAGAGCAAACATGCCTAACATAGGTGGCCCAGAATTACTCATCATTCTGGCGATTGTGATTTTGCTATTTGGCGCGACCAAGCTGCCTGGACTGGCTAAGAGCATGGGCGAGTCAATTCGCGTTTTTCGAAAAGAGCTGAAACCCGGCGAATCTAAGACAGAGAAGACGCCAGAGGCCGAGCAGGGCGAAAAGCCTTCTGACAAGTAGTGGCTGGGCGAAAGAACCCTGAAGGCAAAATGCCATTCAGGGGCCACCTGATAGAACTTAGAAAGCGACTGGTTTGGTCAGCCGCCTTCGTACTGGCGGGTGCGGTCGTTGGTTGGTTTCTATTCGATCCGGTGTTTGCACTTCTTCAGCAGCCGATAATCGACCTCGCCAAAGAAGATGATCTCAACGCTTCGGTCAACTTCGGCACGGTACTCGGAGCTCTTGATCTTCGCATCCAAGTTTCGATTTTTCTCGGTGTTTTTGTATCAAGCCCGGTTTGGCTCTACCAACTCTGGGCTTTCATCACGCCAGCACTAAAGCGGCGCGAAAAGAAATTCACACTGTTTTTTCTTTTTACCGCGGTGCCGATGTTCCTGGCCGGTTGCGCGATGGCCTGGGTGGCGTTTCCGACGTTTGTTCGCACACTGCTCGGATTCACGCCCGAGGGCAGCGCAAACGTTATTAGCGCAAGCGAATACGTGCTTTTCGCTCTGAGGATACTTTTGGTGTTTGGAATCACTTTCGTAATGCCGGTGGTCTTGCTGCTACTGAACTTCATTGGCGTTTTGAGCGCAAAGAGCATCATCAAGTCTTGGCGCATCGCCGTTCTCGTGATTGCGTTGGTTGCGGCGCTTGCCACGCCGACGGCTGACCCGATGTCGATGCTTCTGGTCATGGTTCCGTTGATTCTCTTGTATCTGCTGTCTGCGTTAATTGCGTGGTTTCACGATCGAATCA
>CAIKYE010000087.1 GCA_903831585.1 uncultured Micrococcales bacterium
CTTGATCTACGACCTTTTCGAATCTGAAGACGACAAGAGCCTTTTGATCAACATGACATTGACCTCGGCTGGTTGCCCGCTGACAGATGTTATCGAAGAGCAGACAGCAGAGGCTCTCGATGGGGTTGTAGATGCTTTTCGCATCAACTGGGTTTGGATGCCACCATGGGGTCCTGAGCGAATCACAGACGACGGCAGAGAACAAATGCGAGCAATCGGTTTCTCTATCTAGTCAACAAAAAAGGACCTCCGAGTGGAGGTCCTTTTTTCTAGTTTCTAGCTTTGCGTTTTCTTGACCAGTAGCCAAGCGCCAGGCAACAAACCGGCGGCGATTACGGCCTTGACGACATCCCAAACCATGAATGGAACCATGTAGGTGATTGCAGCAACCAGGTCACCCTTGAATGCAAAACTTGAAAGCACCGGCACACCGATTAGGTAGATCACTAGAGAACCAACCACAAAGGCCACGAAAGTCTTGATTACGTGCGAACTCCACTTGCGCTCTGCCAACAAACCAACGACAAAGGCGGCAGCAACAAAACCTAAGATGAAGCCTGCAGTCGGACCAGCTAGTGCTTCGAAGCCAACCGCGTGGCTGCCATCAGCCTTCGGTGCGAAAACTGGAAGGCCAGCAAAACCGGCAAGTGCATAGAGTGCCAATGAGAGAATTCCGCGACGTGATCCCAGCGAAGCTCCCACGAGCAGCACCACAAGCGTCTGCAGGGTGAATGGCACCGGGTAGGCGGGTATGGAGATCTGAGCGGCAACAGCGGTGAGCGCGGCTCCTGAGACAACCAGAGCGATATCAGCGACGAGGCTGCGCTTTATGAATCGGTCAACGATGGTCGGCTTGGCGACGAGGGTAAACGACATTTAATCTCCAATTTAAATTGATAACTAAATTGTAAACTAGGTCTTTTGTAGCCCATCTACTCATTTGCACTAAATTACATCGCCCATTTTGGAGCATTCATGATTGCAGTAACTGACCTCGAGATTCGCATTGGCGCTCGAGTGCTCATGTCGCAAGTGAATTTTCGGGTAGCCAGGGGAGACAAAATCGGGCTGGTTGGGCGCAACGGCGCTGGCAAGACGACTCTCACCAAGATTTTGGCTGGTGATGGCCAACCCGACGTAGGAACTGTGGAACGCATCGGAGAGATTGGTTATTTGCCGCAGGACCCTCGCAGCGGAGATCCAGAAGAGCTAGCCAAGAACCGCATTCTTAACGCCCGAGGACTCGGCAGTATTTTGTTGCAGCTAGAGCAGACCGCGCTAGACATGGGCAGCGTCGACGAGGTCGTCTATGAAAAGGCAATGCGCCGCTACTCGGTCTTAGAAGAGCAGTTTCAAGCATCGGGTGGGTACGCCGCCGAAGCCGAAGCCGCGGCGATTGCAAGCAACCTGGGATTGAAAGATCACATTCTTAGTCAGCCGCTAAAGACGCTTTCTGGTGGACAGCGACGCAGAATCGAACTTGCTCGAATTCTGTTTAGCAACGCAGAGACCATGATTCTCGACGAGCCAACAAACCACCTCGATGCCGACTCAGTTATTTGGTTGCGCGACTTCTTGAAGACCTATGCCGGTGGACTAATCGTTATCAGCCACGATGTTGATTTGATTGGTGAAACGGTTAACAGAATCTTTTACCTTGATGCAATGCGCGGTGTGATTGACGTTTACAACATGGGTTGGCGAAACTACCTTAAGCAGCGCGAGTCAGACGAAGAGCGTCGCAAGCGCGAGCGAGCCGGTGCCGAGAAACAAGCAGCAACCTTGCGGCTGCAAGCGGCAAAGTTCGGCGCGAAGGCATCAAAAGCGTCAGCAGCCCAACAGATGGTTAAACGAGCCGAGAAGTTGCTTGGTGCTCTCGACGATGTTCGCGAGAGCGATCGAGTGGCAAAAATTAAGTTCCCCGATCCGGCACCTTGCGGAAAGACCCCTTTGATGGCAACCAACCTGAGTAAGAGCTATGGCTCGTTGGAGATTTTTACCGCGGTAGACCTTGCAATCGATAAGGGCAGCAAGGTTGTCATCATTGGTCTAAACGGTGCTGGCAAGACAACAATGTTGCGCATGCTCGCGGGAATCGATAAACCAGACACCGGTGAGATCATTGAGGGTCACGGGCTAAAGGTTGGTTATTTTGCCCAAGAGCACGAAACCCTTGACGTTTCTAAGACGGTCTTGCAGAACATGCAGCGCTCGGCACCACACCTAGCCGACACAGACGCTCGGAAAGTTCTAGGTTCGTTTCTCTTCACCGGTGACGACGTCGATAAGCCAGCAGGCGTGCTGAGCGGTGGCGAAAAGACCCGTCTGGCACTTGCCTCGCTGGTCGTCTCTTCGGCAAATGTGCTGCTTCTAGACGAACCAACCAATAACCTCGACCCCGCCAGCCGCGGAGAAATTCTGCGGGCATTGAGCACTTTCACCGGTGCGGTAGTTCTTGTTTCTCACGACGAGGGCGCGGTGTTGGCTCTGAATCCGGAACGCGTGTTGATTCTGCCTGATGGTGATGAAGACCTTTGGAACGACAGCTACGCCGAACTCATCTCTCTCAGCTAAGACCTATCGAGGAGCAGGTCTTCGGTTTCGGCGTCTACCTGGCCAAAGTTCTTTCTGCGCGATTCTCGAGCGTTATTGGACAGTGCTTCTCGTTCTTTCTTAATTCCCCAGACTAAAGCTGCTGCGGCCATTAGAGCGAACAAAATCCACTGCAGGGCATAACTGAGGTGGTTTCCCTCACCGATCTCTGGGCGCGAAAGCTGCTTCGGGTTTTCAGCGACGGCAACCGACTCACTTGACATTCGCACATAGAGCTTTTCGTAGACACTTTCTTCAAGCCCCTCAGCCGCGATGAGAGCTTCGATGTTTATGGTTGCCAATTGTCCTTCGGGAGCACTGCGGTCAAGCGTTGGTTCACTTGCTCGAACGTGACCCGTGATCTCTTGCATCTGGTTACTCGGCAGAGGGGGATTCGTCGGGGGCTCGTAATCGCTGCTAACCGCAAGCCAACCGCGTTCGACGGCGACTATTTCGCCAGAATCAAGTTGAAATGGAACCAGTTGAAGGAAACCCGGCTGGCCATTGAGCGGTCGGTTTCTAACCAGAACGGCATCTTCAATCAGATAGCTTCCGACGAGACTCACCTGACGCCATTCATCTTTAGAATCAAATGAATCTGTTTTCGCCAAAGCAGTGAGCGAAACCATCTCTGCGTCGTAATTCATCGCCAGTTGATCCATGGCATCGAGGGCTTCTTGGCGACGCTCAAACTGCCAAGTGGATAGGTAAACGCAGGCAATCGAGAAAACTACAACCAAGGCAAGCCAGCCAGACCAGCGCTTAATGTCAGACTTTGAAACCTTCAAGATTCACTACGCTTCTTTAGCAATCGGCTGAGACTCCAGAAAAAACTTTCTCTGGTTCAGATAGTCAACCAGATAGTCAAGATGTAGGTCGCAAGATCCCCAAGACTTGGTGCGGCCATCCTTGTGAATTTGCGGATTACGCCAAATGACCAGGTTTGTGCGCAACTCTGAGCAGCCCGCTCGTGAGCATTTCTGCTCGGTCATTGGTCTAAGACTTCTCTTTGTCAACAACAGCGAATGCGGTTGACTCGATCTGCAGCTGCGGTGCCACAACGCTTTCAGCCGACCTCGCAGAAGAGCTTCCAGTGGCATTGGCAATAATCACTGCAAAATAGGGCAAGAAGATTGCACCGGCAAAACAAACCCACATCAGTGGGCCCTCGACATAGACGCCGGCAACAATGCAAACCACACGGATAGACATGGCGGTCAGATAGCGAATCATGCGCGACTTGCGCTCATCCTCGGGTGAGATGTCGAGATTCGTGACGCTCTGGGTCTTTTGCAATCGGGGTCCTTAGCTGCAGTTCTAACTGTCTAAATTTAAGCCAATCGCTAGACTTGCCACTAGACATAACGAGTAAATAGAAGCAACTATTCCTGAATCGGAGCAAAATGACTCAAAGAACCGTGCTGATTACCGGCGGTAACCGGGGGATTGGTCGCTCAATTGCCGAGGAATTCATCAGGCAGGGGCACCGGGTTGCGGTAACCGCGCGGACGGGCGAGGGCCCTTCGGGAGCCCTCACAGTTGTTGCAGACGTTACAGACGCGGCCTCACTCGATGCGGCTTTCGCAGAGGTTGAAGAAAAACTGGGTGCGGTAGAGATTCTCGTCGCCAATGCCGGCATAACTCGCGACACGCTGTTGATGCGCATGTCTGACGAACAGTTTGAAGAAGTCGTGAACACAAACCTGAACGGCGTTTTTCGGGTTGTTCGCAGAGCATCAATTGGAATGATCAAAAAGAAGTTTGGGCGCATTATCTTGATCGGCTCGGTAGTCGGTTTGCTCGGATCAGCAGGACAGGTCAACTACTCATCAACCAAGTCGGCACTTGTCGGCATGGCCAGGTCAATCACACGTGAGCTCGGTGCGCGAAACATCACAGCAAACGTGATTGCCCCCGGTTTCATTGACACCGACATGACGGCGGCGCTGCCAGAAGATCAGCAGGCCGATTACAAAAAACGAATTCCAGCGGGTCGGTTTGCCTCACCCGAAGAGGTCGCTCGGGTTGTGACATGGATGGCCTCAGATGACGCCGCATACATTTCGGGCGCTGTCATACCGGTAGACGGCGGACTGGGCATGGGTCACTAACCATGGGCTCATCACCTTTGAATCCTCTAGAAAAAGATTCACTCGCCGGCAAAGTTGCTTTGGTAACTGGTTCGTCTCGAGGAATTGGCGCTGACACCGTTTCCTACTTTGCAGAGGCCGGGGCACGCGTTGTCGTGAACTATCGCAACAAAGAATCGCGGGCACTAAAAATTGTTGAGTCAATCAAGGAAAACGGCGGCGAAGCAATTGCTTTCGGCGCTGATTTGACCGATGCAATGCGAGTCAAAGAGATGTTTGACGCCACAGCAAGCGCTTTTGGCAAAATCGACATTCTCGTGATGAACGCATCCGGTGGAATGGAAGCAGGAATGGAAGCGGGTTATGCGATGCGCCTCAACCGTGACGCGCAGGTTCAGCTTCTAAAGACCGCTCTCGCATACCTGGCTGATAACGCACGTGTCGTGTTTGTGACGAGCCACCAGGCTCACTTCATTAACAACACCCCAACCATGCAGAATTACGCACCGGTCGCTTACTCGAAGCGAGCGGGTGAAGATGCGCTGCGCGAGATGATTCCGGAGCTTGAAGCGCGGGGGATTGGTTTCGTCGTTGTCTCTGGCGACATGATTGAGGGCACCATAACCGCTTCTCTTCTAGAGCGATCGAACCCTGGTGCAATCGAATCAAGACGCGAAAGCGCCGGAAAGTTATACAACGTCAGCGAATTTGCTGCCGAGATTGCGTTAGCAGCGGTTGAGCCCGTGCCGGCAGATAACACGCGGCTAGTGGGCAATACCAGCGACTTCAGCTAGCGAGAGAGCCCGAGCGCAGTAGCTAGTTCACGCAAGTCTTGGCCTGCCAAAACCATGTTCGCCTGATCCTTGACAATCTGCTTGGCGTTAAACGCCACCGAGAGCCCGGCCGCATGCATCATGTCTAAATCGTTGGACCCGTCACCGACGGCTATGGTCTGTGAGAGGTCAACGTCACAGGCGGCGGCCCATTCGATCAAGGCCGATCTCTTGGCTTTTCGGTCGACAACTTTTCCGACCACCCGACCGGTTAGCACCCCATCGACTACTTCTAGCTCGTTTGCACGCGTGAAGTCGAGACTTAGCAGTTCGGCTAGCGGATTCAGAACCTGAATGAAACCACCGCTCACGGCACCCACCCGACCGCCGGCCTCGTGTATGGCATCAATGAGTTCTTTGGCACCCAAACTGACACGCACTTTTTGAAAAACATCGGTCAACACAGACTCGGGCAGCCCGCGCAAGGTTAGGACTCTCTCGCTCAGGCTCGACTCGAAATCGAGTTCGCCAGACATTGCACGATTGGTTATCTCGGCAACTTGCTCGCGCACGCCAGCGAAGTCGGCCAAGAGCTCGATTACCTCGTCTTGGATGAGAGTTGAATCAACATCAAAGACGACTAGAAACTTAGTCACGGTGTAACCAGCACACCCTTTGCCACAACTGTGATTCCAGTGTCTGAGACCGTAAAACCCCTGGCCAGATCTCGTTCTCGATCTACGCCGATAGAGGCACCGTCGGCAACGACCACACTCTTATCTAGAATCGCTCGACGAACCGTGCAGTCACGGCCAACTTGAACATCATCAAGCAGCACCGAATCAGACACCTGGGCTCGCGAGTGAACTCGAACATTTGGAGAGAGAACGCTTCGCTCGACCACTCCGCCTGAAATCACGGTTCCAAGCGAAACAATCGAATCGGTGGTTCGCCCCTGATTGCCCTCACCATCGTGAACAAACTTCGCTGGCGGAAGGTTCACTTGCTGAGTGTGAATCGGCCACTCGCTGTTATAGAGATTGAACACCGGCATCACCGAAATTAGATCCATGTGAGCTTCGTAGTAAGACTCAATCGTTCCAACATCTCGCCAGTACGAGTGGTCGCGCTCGGTTGAACCCGGAATCTGGTTGAATGTGAAGTCGTAAGCGCCGGCATCCTGCCTTTCAACCATGTAGGGAATTATGTCGCCACCCATGTCATGCGTCGAATCTGGCAGGGTTCCGTCGTGCTCGATTGCATCGATCAACGCTTGGGCCGAGAACACGTAGTTACCCATTGAAACCAAAGCCTCGTTGGGTGCATCGATTAGAGGTTTTGGGTCGCTCGGCTTCTCACGGAATGCAGAAATCTTGGTGGGGTCGTTGTCGTCAACCTCGATAACGCCAAATTGGGTTGCCAATTGCAATGGTTGGCGAATGGCGGCAACTGTTACTCCGCGACCCGATTCAATGTGAGCCTGAATCATTTGATCAAAATCCATGCGGTACACGTGATCTGCACCAACAATCACGACTATGTCTGGGCGCTCGTCACTTAGCAAGTTCATGCTCTGCAAAATTGCATCCGCGCTGCCAGAAAACCAGCGCTTGCCGAGACGTTGCTGGGCAGGAACAGAAGCCACATAGGACCCAAGCAGCGGAGACATTCGCCAAGTCTGTGAAATGTGACGATCGAGCGAATGCGACTTGTATTGCGTGAGCACAACTATTCGACGCAGGCCCGAATTGATTAGGTTAGAAAGCGCAAAGTCGATCAAACGATAGCTGCCACCAAAAGGAACGGCCGGCTTCGCACGTTCGTCGGTAAGTGGCATAAGGCGTTTGCCTTCACCACCGGCCAAGACCATTCCGAATATGCGAGGAGTACTCATATTGAGCAATGCTATTGCCCAAAGCGAACGCACCGCTAGCATTGCGCTATGAGAATCGACCTGATCACAAAGGAGTATCCGCCACACATCTATGGCGGTGCTGGTGTTCACGTCGCCGAGTTGGTCAAAGTGCTCAGACAGTCAATCGACGTCAAGGTACGGTGTTTTGGAGAGCCTCGCGCTGAGAGCGACACATTTGCATACACCCATGCGAGCGCTTTCGATTCGGCAAACGGCGCCTTGCAAACCCTTTCAACCGATTTAGCCATGGTCGAAGACATAGCTGGCTCAGATCTCGTGCACTCGCACACCTGGTATGCAAACTTCACCGGACAGATTGCTTCGAAACTGCACGGTGTTCCTCACCTGATCACTGCCCACAGCCTCGAGCCTCTGCGCCCTTGGAAAGAACTGCAGCTCGGGGGAGGCTACCGCCTCTCATCCTGGATTGAGCGTTCAGCCTATGAAGACGCCACCGGCATTATTGCGGTTAGCGACGGAATGCGCGCCGACATTCTGCGCGCCTACCCGCAAATCGATCCTGCCAAGATCACGGTCGTGCACAACGGAATCGACCTCGAGGCATTCCAATCAGCCAAAGACTTCGATTCCGTTCGCGCCAATGGCGTAGACCCAGATCAACGAAGCGTTGTCTTCGTTGGTCGAATCACCCAGCAGAAGGGTCTGCCTTACCTGCTCAAGGCGGCCCGAGAACTTCCGTCAGATGTTCAACTGGTGCTCGCTGCCGGCGCTCCAGACACCCCGCAAATTCTGCAAGAGGTAACCGACCTGGTTGAAGAACTTCGCAAAGTTCGCAGCAATGTGATCTGGATTCAGAAGCACCTGAGTCGCCCGGAGCTCATCGCGCTTCTCTCATCGGCAACAGTCTTTGCCTGCCCGAGTATCTACGAACCGCTCGGAATTGTGAATCTCGAAGCGATGGCATGCTCGATTCCAGTTGTCGCAACGGCAACAGGTGGCATTCCAGAAGTTGTCGAAGATGGTAAGACCGGTCTTCTAGTGCCAATCGAGCAATTGAGCGACGGCAGCGGGACACCGCTGGATGAAAACCGCTTCGTCTCAGACTTCGCCGAAGCGCTGAACAACATGCTCGAAAGCAAGCAACTGCATGACTATGGAATTGCGGGGCGCCTTCGCGTTGAGCAAAACTTTAGCTGGGGGAGCATCGCCGAGAAGACCTTGAGCGTGTATCGCGGAGCGATTGAGAATTTCAAATAGGCTGTCGATATGTCACGGGTATTAGATTTCAACAACGTCACGGTGTTTCGTGACAAGAAGCCAGTGCTTAGCAACGTCGACTGGCAAGTTGAATCAAACCAACGCTGGGTGATCATCGGTCCAAACGGCGCTGGAAAGACCACGCTTTTGCGCGTTGCGGCGGCGCAGATTCAGCCGAGCACAGGAACCGCAATAGTTCTTGGCCAGACGCTCGGCAAGGTCAACGTTTTCGAGCTCAGAACCAGAATTGGCTTTGCCTCAAATGCGCTCTCGAGTCACATACCCAATTCCGAGACGGTGTTGAATTCAGTTATGACGGCTATCTATGGTGTAACCGGTCGCTGGAACGAACAGTATGACGATATTGACATTCGTCGAGCCATGAGAATTTTGAATGAGTGGCATCTGAGTGACCTCGCCGAGCGAGCATTTGGCACCCTGAGCGACGGAGAGCGCAAGCGCGCTCAGATTGCCAGGGCTGTAATGCCAGACCCAGAACTGCTGCTTCTCGATGAGCCCGTGGCCAGCCTTGATCTTGCGGCGCGCGAACAGACGGTTTCGCTGATTGGGGCCTATGCGTCTGAACCGGCTGCTCCGGCCATTGTCATGGTCACCCATCACCTTGAAGAGATTCCTGCGGGATTCACGCATGCACTGGTTGTTAGCGGTGGGCAAGTCTTCGCCGCCGGCCCCATTGAACACACTCTGACCAGCGACAAACTCAGCGAGGCGTTCGGGGTTTCGGTTCTGGTCGAGTTCACCGAAGGGCGCTACAGGGCACGTTTCAAGGGCTAACCCAGCAGCGGGCACGCTGCAATTTGCCGAGCAAAGTCTTGGCAAACCCAAATTTGCTTTGGTATGCTTGCTACTTGGTGCCAAAGCACCTCATCCAGGAACCTGGAACAAATCTTAGATATTCGAGGAAGTTTTCAATGAAGGCCGACATTCACCCAAAGTACGAAGCAATCGTTTTTCGCGACTTGGCTTCAGGTGTAGCGTTCCTAACTCGTTCAACCGTCACCAGCAACAAGACCATTGAATGGGAAGATGGCAACAGCTACCCGGTTTTCGACGTTGAAATTTCATCTCAGTCACACCCGTTCTACACCGGTAAGCAGCGCATCATGGATGCCGCTGGCCGTGTCGAGCGCTTCAACGCTCGTTACAAGAACTTTTCATAGACCAAATAGAAAACTCCCCGTCATTGACGGGGAGTTTCTATTTAAGCTCTAGTTCTTGATTGGCCATCCGGGCGCGGCCACGAAGTCTTTGTCGACATTTTCGCGCATCCATTTGGTGAAACCTTCGTCGATAACTTTTGCCCAGTCAATCTGCGAGGCGTGAAACTCAGCCGCAGTCTCGGGCAACTTCTCGGCATGTGCCTTCATGATGGCAAGACCAACACGACCGGCAGCAATTGCATCAGCTTTCGAATTGTGCGCATCGTCCAAAGCCACCGAATAGTGCTTTGCAACAATTTCAAGCTTTCTCTTGCCCGAGCGGTAGCGATCATAAGTTTTGTCAACCACGAGTGGGTCGATGACCGGCATGGGATCAGCTATTGGCTCTAGTCCAAGCGAAATCGCCTGGTGCATCAATATTGTGAAGTCGTATGGCGCGTTGTAAGCGATAACCGGTATTCCACGCTGGAAACAATCGCGAAGCACATCGAGAATTTCAGAGATTACCTCTTTGTAGTTGCGGCCATCGGCAACGGCCATCTCTGTGGTTATCCCGTGAACATCACTGGCAACCTTGGGAATCTCAATTTCTGGATTGGCAAACCACTCGGCCCGATCGACGACCACATTGCCGTCTAGGTCTAGCTCGACCACGCTTGCGGTAACAATTCTCGAGGTTTTCAGATCTAGACCGGTGGTTTCGGTATCAAAGACTGCTACTCGTTTTGCCCACTCGGGCATTTGCTTATCATTCACCTGAACAGGCTATTCGCAGTGACTGACATTCAACGACTGCACAGTTTGCGTGTCAGGCGAGACCGCAACCTCGAGCCA
>CAIKYE010000088.1 GCA_903831585.1 uncultured Micrococcales bacterium
GCGCTTCGCGGTTCAGACATGGTTTTTGTAACTGCGGGTGCAGGAGGTGGCACCGGTACCGGCGCGGCTCCGGTGGTTGCCAAAATTGCTAAGCGCCTCGGTGCGCTCACCGTTGGTGTCGTAACTCGTCCATTTGCCGTCGAAGGCAAGCGTCGTGCCGAGAATGCAAATGCTGGAATTGAAGCTTTGCGCGCAGAAGTCGACACGCTAATTGTTGTTCCAAACGAGAGGCTTCTCGACCTGACTAATCCTTCGCTGAGTATGGTCGAAGCGTTCAGCAAAGCAGACGATGTTTTGCGAGCCGGCGTTCAGGGCATCACAGACCTAATCGTGACACCGGGGCTAATCAACGTTGACTTTGCCGATGTGCGCTCTGTCATGCAGGGTGCGGGTTCGGCTCTAATGGGAATCGGAACCGCCAAGGGTGAAGACCGTGCGATTCGCGCCGCAGAAGCAGCCATTTCCAGCCCGTTGCTAGAAACCACAATCGATGGTGCACACGGCGTCTTGATTTTGGTTCAGGGCGCATCAGACATGCGTCTGCACGAGGTCAACGAAGCAGTTCGAATGATTAACGAAGCGGTTAGCCCAGAAGCCAACATCATCTTCGGTGCAACAATCGACGACACCCTTGGTGACGAGATCGTGATTACCGTAGTCGCAGCCGGTTTCGACCCCGCGACACAGCGCAGCAGACCAATCGAGCGTCGCCCAGTTGCCGAAGATGTTCCCCGAGTCGGAGGTTTCGATTTGACCGGCGCTACAGCAGCGGCGGTAACCGCAACCGCGGGCGGCTTTGGTCTCTTCAACGAGACAGAAGAATCGGTTTCTGAAGCCACCGGAGTAATAGAGACTGTGGCCGATGAGGTAATCCAGTTTCCGGGTCAGCCTGCTGACCAGGGCTTCGGCGACGATCTAGACATCCCTGATTTCTTAAAGTAAAGCTTCGATGTCTGATTTGGCACAGCGCTACCGCGCTACCGTTGCCGAAATCAACGAGCAGGCGATTGCCAGCGGAAGAGATATCGACGAAATTCGGCTAATTGTGGTCAGTAAAAACCATGGTCCCGAGCTAGTGCGCGAGTTGTACGACTTAGGCCAGCGCGACTTCGGTGAGAACCGTGATCAAGAGGCAAAGCCCAAGGCTGAGCAAACCGCTGATCTCGAGGGCGTTAACTGGCATTTCGTGGGTCAGTTGCAGAGTAATAAGGTCAAGTCTGCTCTCGGCTACAGCCGCTTCATTCACTCGATAGACAGGCCCTCGCTCTTGGTGGCCCTGCAAAAAGAGCTCTCGAGCCAAACGACCGTGGTTGGTGGCTTTATTCAACTAAACCTCACCGATGACCCAGGGCGCGGGGGAGTTGAGCCGAAAGACCTTCTTTTCTTCGCCGAATCGGCTGTTGGCACAGCGAATCTGCAGATTCTTGGCGTGATGGGGGTAGCTGCCCTCGATCGAGACCCCAGAGTCGACTTTGAGACTATTCACTCGGCCAGCCAACAGCTACAGACCCTAATTCCAGAGGCTAGAGCCATATCGGCCGGCATGTCGCACGACTTTCGAGAGGCCATAGATATGGGCGCGACACACCTCCGAATTGGCACCTCAATAACGGGTAAACGCAACCTTTAGCCATATCCTGAAGGTGAAGGTTTATTCAAGGAGGACCAAATGGCTGGACTTATTTCATCGGTTAGCGGTTGGCTTGGCTTTGGCGACGAAGCCGAAGCCCCAGTTTCGCGACCAGTAGCTGCCACGGCAGAACGCCCGGCATCAAAGATCACCCAGTTGCGCACCCGCCGCAGCGCCGAGCAGCCGAGCGAGATTTTCTCGATCGAGCCACACTCATACCTGGCATCTGGCGAAGAAATCGCAAGCTACTACCGAGACGGTGTAACCGTTATCGTGAACATGGCTAACCTGAGCGATGCAGAATCGCTACGAATGGTCGACTTTATGTCTGGCCTAAAGCTTGCTCTAATGGGAAACATCAAGCGAATCACCAAGCACGTTTACCTTCTTACTCCGATTCACGTTGGAATCAACGACCCAGATCCGGCCGAAGAAGTAGTCGACGGGTTTCTAGTTCGCCCCTAAGCGATGACAGTTGTAATTGTCGTTCTGCTTTGGGCGCTGCAACTCTATTTTTGGCTGCTAATAGCGCGTTTCGTCATTGACTTTGTGCTCTCGAGCAATCCAGCTTGGCGCCCAAAAGGCTTGATTCTCGTTCTGGTAGAAATTACTATGACGGTAACCGACCCACCACTTATGTTTGTGCGAAGGTTCATCAAGCCAATCCGCGTGGGCGCTATCGGCCTCGATTTTGGTTGGACACTGACTCTGTTGTCGGTCGCACTGCTTCAAAACCTGCTCTCGCGCATGCTCTAGTAGCGCCAATGATTCACAGGCAACTCTGGCCTGGACCTGCTGGGGTAATCTTGAAGAGCCCGAACAAGAGAGGTCATCATGCCGCTGACTCCAGAAGACGTCGTCAATAAGCGTTTTCAGCCGACTAAATTTCGCGAAGGCTACGACCAAGACGAGGTCGACGACTTTCTCGATGAGATCGTCATCGAACTGCGTCGCCTAAATCTAGAAAACGAAGACTTGCGTCAGCGCTTGCTCGCCTCAGAGGCACGAATCGCTGAGCTTCAGCGCAGCGGTGCCGGCCTGGCAAATCAACTCACAACAAACGAGCCGAGTGTTCCAACCTTTGGTTCTTTGACTGCGCTAAGTCAACCCGAAGCAAGTTCGTTTCCGGTTGCTACCGATCCTTCGCAGATTGATGGAAACAGCACAAATAATCTTTTGCAATTGGCTCGAAAACTGCACGACGACCATGTTCGCGAGGGAATCAGCAAGCGCGATGCCTTGATAGCCGAGGGGCATGCCACCGCAGCTCGCGTGATTCGCGAAGCCGAGGCACAGCAGCGCGTCGAGCTCAGCAAATTCGAACAAGAGCGCGCCATGCTCGAGCACACGATTTTGGAACTCAAGAGTTTTGAGCGTGAGTATCGCATCAAGATCAAGGCATACATTGAGGCTCAACTTGCAGATCTGGAACACCAGGCGACGAGCGAAAACCCTAACGCGAGCACAGAGAACAATCGTTTCGGTTCGAACCAACAGACCTTTCAGCTCGGGCAGAATTCAAGCGAACCATTCACTAGCTGATGTCGGCATCATCTAGACGCAAGTCGATTACCGCGTCACTGGCGATTGCGCTAGCCGCACTTCTAGCGCTCACAGATCAGCTAATCAAAAATCTGATTGTCGAAAACTTTAGGCTCTTTGAAGTTCGGCCGTTTCTGGGTGACGTTGTGAAACTCACTTATGTCTTGAACGATTCGGCGGCGTTTTCACTTGGCTTCGGTTTTACCGGCATCTTCACACTGCTGTCGAGTGCGGCTGCGATTGCGCTGATTTGGTTCATCATTGCAAGATCAAGAAGCGTTGGCTGGTCGATCATGGCGGGTGTGTTATTGGGCGGTGTTCTGGGCAACCTGACCGATCGCCTAGTGCGCAGCCCAGGTGGTGGACTTGGGAAAGTTGTTGACTACATACAAATCCCGTTTAACTTTCCAATCTTCAATTTGGCCGACATCGCGATTGTGTCCATGGCAATCTTGGCTGCCTTGAGAATCATGCTCGGACATTCGGTTGGCCGACCTAACAAAGAAGAAAATGTCTGAGCCACGGCTGCTGCCGGTTCCTGAGTCTCTCGAGGGCGAGAGAGTAGATGCCGCACTTGCCAAGATGCTTGGCCTATCTAGATCTGCTGCTGCAGATTTGATTAGCTCGGGCTCGGTCACCCTTGATAACCAGACTGTTCTGAAGTCGCACAGAGTTTCGACTGATCAAATGCTCGAGGTAACGCTTGCTGAAAAGCGCGATGCCCTCGAGGTTGTCGCAACCGATGTCGATGATTTGCGCATCGTCTATGAAGACACTGACCTGGTAGTGATTGATAAGCCTGCCGGTGTGGCTGCGCATCCTTCTGTTGGCTGGACTGGGCCGACCGTGGTTGGCGCACTCTTGGCAAAGGGTGTTCGCATCTCGACTTCTGGGGCTGCCGAACGCCAGGGAATCGTGCAGAGACTTGATGTCGGCACTAGCGGACTCATGATGGTCGCAAAAACCGAGGTTGCCTACTCGAGACTGAAGCAGGCATTTCGAGACCGAGCAGTGCACAAGGTCTACCACGCCGTGATTCAGGGACATCCAGACCCATTCGAAGGCACAATCGATGCTCCGATCGGTCGACACCCAAAAGCCGAATTTAAATTTGCCGTCATGAACGAGGGCAAGCCTTCGATAACCCACTACAAGTTGCTCGAAGCCTTTGCCTCGGCGTCACTTATCGAGGTGATTCTGGAAACCGGGCGCACGCACCAAATCCGTGTTCATTTCAGCGCTTTCAAGCACCCGCTGCTCGGTGACACCATGTATGGTGCTGACCCGACGTTGGCCAGTCGAATGAAACTCGAGCGCCAGTGGCTGCATGCTGTGCGGTTGAGTTTTATGCATCCGACCAGCGGTGAGCAGGTTAGTTTCGAGAGCCCGCACAGCGAGGAATTGCAGCAAGCGCTTGAGCTCTTGAAAAGCAATTAGGGTTTAGTCTGGCAACTCGCATATTCATGCAATCAAGAACGGTAGGGGAGAATGAGCAAATCTGACTCATTTGTGCACCTGCATGTTCACACCGACTACTCCATGCTCGATGGCGCTGCCAAAATCAAGCAGCTCATAAAGGAGGTAGCCGCCCAAGAAATGCCAGCGGTCGCAATGACCGACCATGGAAACATGCATGGTGCCTACGAGTTTTACACCGCAGCCAACGAGGCCGGAATCAAACCAATCATCGGTCTAGAGGCTTATGTCACTCCCGGCACGCACAGGTCTGACCGCACACCGGTTCGCTGGAATGACGGTGGCGAAGACGATATCTCGGGCAATGGTGCCTACACCCACATGACTTTGCTGAGTGAGACCACCGAGGGCATGCACAACCTCTTCAAAATGTCTTCGCTCTCGTGGCTCGAGGGTATCTATTACAAACCGAGAATCGATCGCGAGCTGCTCAACACCTATTCAAAGGGTTTGGTTGCGACCTCAGGATGCGTATCGGGAGAAATACAAACTCGGCTTCGAATCGGCCAGTATGACGAAGCCAAGCGCGTTGCCGGGGAGATGCAAGAGATTTTTGGTAAGGGAAACTATTTCATCGAACTGATGGAGCACGGCATTGGCATAGAGCGCAGGTCCACCGCGCAGTTGCTTCAGATTGCTAGCGAGCTCTCGATTCCACTTTTGGCTTCGAACGACCTGCACTACACCCATGCAACCGATGCAGAAGCGCAAGAGGCGCTGCTCTGCTTGCAAACGGCAACCACTCTAAACGATGCCAAACGCTTCAAGCTCGACTCTCAAGAGTTTTTTGTAAAGTCGGCTGCCGAAATGCGCAGACTCTTCGCCGATCATCCCGATGCTTGCGACAACACCCTACTGATAGCGGAGCGCTCTGAAGTCACCTTCGAAAAGCGAGAGCTGATGCCAGCTTTTCCTGTGCCGAAAGGTGAAACCGAGGCAAGTTGGTTTGCCAAGGAGGTTCAGATTGGGCTGGCCAAGCGTTTCGCAGGAAACATTCCTAAGACTCACCAAGACCAGGCCGAGTTTGAGATCGAAGTTATTGTTCGAATGGGTTTTCCCGGTTACTTCCTTGTAGTCGCCGACTTCATCGCCTGGGCTCGAAACAATGGCGTTCGAGTTGGACCCGGTCGTGGATCTGCAGCTGGGTCGATAGTTGCCTGGGCGATGGGAATCACGGATCTTGACCCAATTGAGCACGGATTGATTTTTGAGCGCTTCTTGAACCCGGAACGTGTTTCGCTGCCAGACATCGACATCGACTTCGATGATCGTGGCCGTGGCGAAGTCATTAGATATGTGACCGCCAAATATGGCTCCGACCGGGTTGCGCAAATCGTGACCTTCAACACAATCAAGGCGAAACAAGCTCTCAAGGATGCCGCGAGGGTGCTGGCAATGCCTTACGCAGTTGGCGAGAAACTTACCAAAGCGCTGCCGAAGATGGTGCTCGGCCGAGACGTCTCGCTCAGCGAGGTCGTCGAAACACACATCGATGGAAAGAAGAACGACCGTTTCAAAGAAGCTGCCGAATTCAGAGAGCTTATTGAGAGCGATGAGAGCTCGGCAAAGGTCTTTGACCTGGCTCAAGGTCTCGAAGGCTTAAAACGCGGCTGGTCGGTTCACGCTGCCGGTGTGATCATGTCTGCGGTTCCGCTGGTTGAAGTTATGCCAATGATGAAACGCGAAGACGACGGCGTAATCATCACGCAGTTTGATCAACCATCGAGCGAGGCTCTTGGTCTGCTAAAGATGGACTTCTTGGGTTTGCGCAACCTGACTGTTCTCGATGACACCCTTGCCAACATCAAGAGCAACCGCGGCGAGACCGTGGTTCTAGAGCAGCTCGACCTCAATGCCGACCAGGCGACTTACGACTTGTTATCCAGGGGGGACACCCAGGGAGTTTTTCAGCTCGATGGTGGACCAATGCGCAGTCTTCTGCGACTCATGAAACCTTCGAAGTTTGAACACATCTCAGCGGCAATCGCGCTGTATCGACCGGGCCCAATGGGTATGGAGTCGCACACGAAGTATGCGCTTCGAAAGAACGACTTGCAAGAATCGGAATCGATTCATCCCGAACTCGAAGAAGCGCTTTCTGAAATTCTTGACCCGACCTATGGCCTGATCGTTTACCAAGAGCAGGTAATGTCGGCCGCCCAAAAGGCCGCGGGGTTCAGTCTCGGAAAAGCAGACAACCTGCGCCGCGCAATGGGTAAAAAGAAAAAAGATGAACTCGACCTGATGTACGACGAGTTTCAGAGCGGCATGAAAGACAACGGTTACTCCGATGCGGCCGTGAAAGCGCTCTGGGATACCCTGCTTCCGTTCGCCGACTATGCGTTCAACCGCGCCCACAGCGCCGCCTACGGAGTCATTTCCTATTGGACCGCATACCTGAAGGCAAACTACACGGCCGAGTTCATGGCGGCGCTGCTGACCAGCGTTGGCGGCTCTAAAGACAAGCTCAGCATCTACCTCTCGGAGTGCAGAAAACTGGGCATTAAGGTTTTGCCTCCCGATGTAAATGAGTCGCTTGGCGCATTCGCGGCAATCGGTGGGGACATTCGTTTCGGTCTCGGCGCAATTAGAAACGTAGGTCACAACGTTGTCGAGGCGATTGTGGAAACCAGAAAGTCAAAGTCACCCTATAAAAACTTCAACGACTTTTTGAAGAAAGTTCCTCTGGTGGTTTGCAACAAGAAGGCAATCGACTCACTGATTAAGGCCGGCAGTTTTGATTCGCTTCTGCACACTCGTAGGTCACTTGTTGAAATTCACGAGCTAGCTGTCGACTCGCAGGCACTAACCAAGCGCAAAGAAGCGCAGGGTCAGATGGATCTCTTCTCGGGCATGTTCGAAGACGAGAATGAAATGGGTGTGAAGATTCCCGATCGCCCCGAGTGGCAGAAGCGCGAGAAATTGGCATACGAGCGCGACATGCTTGGCCTGTATGTGAGCGATCATCCGCTTGCCGGTCGCGAGTCGCAAATCGCACGTTTCAGTGAGATCTCGCTAGCCGAGCTGCAAGAGAATGAGCGGTTGCAAGATGGGCAGATGCTCACGATTGCCGGTTTAGTTACCGCGATTGAACATAAGGTTGCTCGCAACACTGGCAACCCATACGCGATTCTCAGCGTCGAAGATCTCGATAGCGAAGTTACCGTGATGCTGATGGGGAAGACCTACATCGAATTTGGTCGAATTTTGAATAGCGATCAATTCGTGATGATTCGCGGGCGAATTAGTCAGCGCGATGACACCAAAAACATCAATGCACAGAGGATAGACATTATCGAAGCAGCGGCAGATGGATCTTCGGAACACGTGGTGTTGAACATCCGTGAAGAGCAGGCGACAAAAGGGAATCTCGAAGAACTCGACCGCACGCTTCGTGCATACCCTGGCGCAAGCGAAGTGTTTGTAAACATGGTGGCCGGTCGCGCCGTGGTCAATCGCTTTAAACTTCAACCCACTGTGAACTTCAACATCGCTCTGATCTCAGAACTGAAAGCCATTTTCGGTTCGAAGGTGTTTATCGGGGGCGAAGACCTAGTCGACCTCGACAGCAGTCTTGTAAGCCCGCTGATGGTAGACCAGGGGTTTCCTTTCGGCTCCGATCAGGCCTTCCTCAATTTCGACGATAACGACAGCGTTCGCTTCGACTGAGTGAATTTCGCGAATCTTCGCAATCAGCACACCGGTAGCCTCACGAAAAATTGGCAAGTCCCGAGGGCCGCTATCCCAGTCATCGTCTAGAAAACGCAGTTCGTGGGCGGCAGCCATTTTCTTGGCAAGTTCCGTGTTCTCGATGCCGAGGGAGTGGATTGCAACGTATTTTGCCGCGCAGAGCGGCGCCCAGGTGCTAGATCCGCTTGCCACGTTGAAGCTGGCCAGCGGGGGATTAGAACCCAGGGATGTCATTGAGGTGGCGGTGAACCCAACCGGCTTGCCCTGTTCGTCGGTCATGGTGATGACCGAAACACCCGACGCGTGGCGCCTAAAAACGGCCTTTAGCGCCTCTACCGGCTCGTTTTCAATGGAAAAATTCATGTTTGCACCTCGGGTTAGATAACAAGGCTATCGTGGAGCAGTTCGCTTTTTTGCGGATGCGGTGCCGCAAGAATTCACAACCATTCCGGCTTCAAAAGGCGCGACACGCCGAAGATCAGGTTAATTTGCATCTGGAGACTAAAAACCACAAGATATAGGGGTTGGCTTGCAGAAAAGTTCCACATCTTGTGGGGATAACTCCCCGAAATCTGTGGATAACTGGCAAAAATCGTGATAAATCAAGCAATTTGAAAGGGGTCGGCTAATGCATTGCCCATTCTGTCGTTACCCAGACTCACGCGTGATTGATTCCCGAAGTTCTGACGATGGCGCATCTATTCGTCGTCGTCGCGAGTGCCCAGAGTGCAACCAGCGTTTCAGCACAGCAGAGACCGCAAGTCTCATGGTGTTGAAGAGAAGTGGCGTGTTGGAGCAATTCAGCCGCGAAAAGATCGTAAACGGTGTTCGCAAAGCCTGTCAGGGCAGACCAGTCACCGATGCCGATTTGGCAGTTCTAGCGCAGACGGTTGAAGAAACCATTCGCGCTGCGGGAGCTGCTCAAATCAATGCCCACGAGGTAGGCCTGGCGATTTTAGAACCGCTTCGACAGCTAGATGAAGTTGCCTTCATGAGATTTGCGAGTGTTTACCAAGGATGGGAAACGCTCGAAGACTTCGAGGCCGCAATTAGTTTGCTGAAAATCGAAAGAGAAACAGACAAGCTAGCTGGCATCGACTTAGAACCACAGATTTAAAAAACTAAAAACATTAACAAGAAAGGCAAAGCAGTGACTGACACAGCTTTCAGCGGAGCACAAGGCTCAACAGGCGGAACCGGTAAGGGAATTACCATCAACCGCGTTTACACCGTTCCAGGCGTTCACCCATACGATCAGGTAACCTGGGAGTTCCGCGATGTTGTGCAGACTAACTGGCAAACTGGAGAAACCATCTTCGAGCAGCGCGGCGCTGAGTTTCCAGAATTCTGGAGCATCAACGCGAGCACCATCGTTACCACGAAGTACTTTCGCGGTGCGGTAGGAACCTCTGAGCGCGAGCACAGCCTTCGCCAGCTGATCAACCGCGTTGTGCTCACATACACCCAGGCTGGTCGCGACCACGGTTACTTTGCCACCGAAGAAGACGCGACAATCTTTGAGCACGAACTCACCTACATGCTCTTGAACCAGGTGTTCGCATTCAACTCGCCGGTCTGGTTCAACGTAGGAACCAAGAGCCCGCAGCAGGTTTCGGCTTGTTTCATTCTGTCGGTCGACGACTCAATGGATTCAATTCTGAACTGGTACCGCGAAGAGGGAATGATCTTCAAGGGCGGCTCAGGCGCGGGTCTAAACCTCTCTCGCATTCGCTCGTCTAAAGAGCTTCTCAAGAACTCAGGCGGCTCGGCTTCTGGCCCAGTATCGTTCATGCGCGGAGCTGACGCTTCTGCAGGAACCATCAAGTCGGGCGGCGCAACTCGTCGTGCAGCCAAGATGGTTGTTCTAGACGTCGACCACCCAGACATCGAAGAGTTCATCGAGACCAAGGCACACGAAGAGAAGAAGATTCGTGTTCTTCGCGACGCGGGTTTCAACATGGAACTCGGCGGAAAAGACATCAACTCGGTTCAGTACCAGAACGCAAACAACTCTGTTCGCGTAAATGCAGAGTTCATGCAGGCAGTCGAGAACGGCGGCAAGTTTGGTCTTCGCGCTCGCACCAGCGGTGAAGTTGTTGAAGAAGTTGACGCTCGCGAGCTATTCGCGAAGATCGCAGACGCGGCTTGGGAATGTGCAGACCCAGGCATTCAGTACGACGACATCATCAACGACTGGCACACAACTCCAGAGTCTGGCCGCATCAACGCTTCAAACCCTTGCAGCGAGTACATGCACCTAGACAACTCGAGCTGTAACCTCGCGTCGTTGAACCTTCTGAAGTTCTTGAACCCAGATGGCACATTCGACACCGACAAGTTCACTAAGGCAACCGAACTTATCTTCACCGCCATGGATATCTCGATTTGCTTCGCAGACTTTCCAACCGAGAAGATTGGCGAGACCACTCGCGCATTCCGTCAGCTCGGAATTGGTTACGCGAACCTAGGTGCATTGCTTATGGCAATCGGTGTTGCATACGACAGCGAAGAGGGCTTTGCTCTTGCTGGCGCAATCACCTCGCTGATGACCGGTGCCTCATACCGTCGCTCAGCCGAGTTGGCAGGCGTAGTTGGCCCATACGAGGGTTACGAAAAGAACAAAGAAGGCCACATCCGCATCATGAACAAGCACGAGGCTGCAAACAGCCAGGTTCGTGGAGTGTCGGCAATCGACGCTCAGGTTCACGAGGCAGCAACCGAGCAGTGGGCACTCAACACTCTTATCGGTAGCGAAAACGGATGGCGCAACTCGCAGGCATCATTGCTTGCACCGACCGGAACCATTGGTTTCATGATGGACTGCGACACCACCGGAATCGAGCCAGACTTCTCACTAGTGAAGTACAAGAAGCTCTCAACCGGTGGATCGATGCAGATTGTCAACCAGACGATTCCGTTTGCACTGCACCGCTTGGGTTACTCGCAAGAGACCATCGAGGCAATCGTCGACCACATCAGCACCAACGGTCATGTCGTCGATGCACCTGGCCTAAAGCAGGAGCACTACTCAATCTTTGACACCGCAATCGGCATCCGTGCAATCGAGCCGATGGGTCACGTTCGCATGATGGCAGCAGTTCAGCCATTCTTGTCAGGCGCGATTTCAAAGACCGTGAACATGCCAGAGACCGCAACCCGCGAAGAAATCGCAGACGTCTACTTTCAGGGCTGGAAAGTCGGCCTAAAGGCACTAGCGATCTACCGCGACAACTGCAAGGTCGGTCAGCCGCTAAGCGATGGCAAGGCAAAGACCGAGACTAAGAGCCAGGCTGCGCCAGTTGCAGCGACAGGCATGTCTCACCCGACCCGCAAGCGTCTGCCTAAGTCACGCCCATCATCGACCACTTCGTTCACCGTAGGTGGCGCAGAGGGTTACATGACGGCTGGCTCATACCCAGACGGCGGACTCGGCGAGGTCTTCTTGAAGCTCGGCAAGCAGGGTTCAACTCTTGCCGGCGTGATGGATGCATTCTCAATCGCGGTTTCGATTGGCCTTCAGTACGGAGTTCCACTAGAGACCTACGTGCAGAAGTTCACCAACGTGTCATTCGAGCCAGCCGGTCTAACCGATGACCCGGATGTTCGCATGGCGAAGTCGCTAATGGACTACATCTTCCGTCGTCTAGCTCTTGACTACCTGCCTTACGAAACCCGTGCATACATGGGTATTCAGACCTCGGCAGAGCGTTCAGCAGCTCTCGACGCAGACACTTCATACGGCTCGGTAGCTCCGTCTATCGACCTAGAAGACTCGGTTGAGCTAGAAGTTGCACCGGCACCACCTGCTTCGCCACAGAGCATCGAGATCACAGAGA
>CAIKYE010000089.1 GCA_903831585.1 uncultured Micrococcales bacterium
AAACATGTTGCGCGACGCTTTGCTTGAGAACCTGCATAGAAGTGACTTGAACCCGCTCGAAGAAGCGAGCGCATATCAGCAGCTGATGGCCGACTTTGGAATCACGCAAGACGCACTGTCTGCAAAAATCGGTCGCTCACGACCTCAGATCTCGAACACCATCCGTTTGCTAAACCTGCCAGGTGCCGTGCAGCTCAAAGTTGCCGGTGGTGCATTGAGCGCGGGACAAGCCCGAGCCATTCTTGCCGCGAAGAGTGACGAGCGCATGCAGCACTGGGCAAACAAAGCGATCAACGAAAACTTAACCGTTCGTCAGCTCGAAGAACAGATTGCAATCGACACCGACGGCGTTGCAAAGAAGAAGGGCAAAACCAAAGCCGGTTCGAAAACCGCAGCTCTCGATGAACTTGCTCAGCTGCTAGGCGACGCGCTCGACACTCGCGCAAAAATCAAACTCGGAAAAAAGAATGGCGAAATAAAAATCGAATTCGCAACTATGGGTGACCTGTTCAGAATTCTTGACAAGTTCGGCATCAAGAGAAATCTCTAAAACACTTTTATCGAGTGCGCAGCGCCGCTTCTGCAATTGAGAGATAAACACTGCTAAGTGACGAACCCTCTGCGGTAATTGCCTGAGGCAACAACGAGGTCTCTGTCATGCCCGGGCAAACATTTGCTTCGAGAAACCAGACCACACCTTTTTTGTCAACGATTGCATCAATGCGTGACAGGTGACGAAGACCAAGAGCAACGTGCGCATCGAGCGCAACCTTTGCTGCGCGCTCTGCAACCGCGCGACTGATTCGCGCAGGAGCGTAGTAGTTAGTTTCACCGGCGGTGTATCGCTCCTGATAACCGAAACGGCCAGACACCGGTTCGACCTCAACTACCGGAAGTGCAATCGGTCCCGAGCCGAGATCGACAACGCTAATCGCGAGCTCGGTTCCGTCAACAAACTTCTCGATGATCGCAACGTCGCAATAAACATATGCGTCGACCATTGCGCGCGCTAGTTCGTCTGCCTTCTTCACCACGGATACGCCCTGAGCGCTTCCGCTTCGAGCTGGCTTAACAACCAGCGGAAAACTGATTGTCTGCGTAATTGCTTTCAGCACACCATCGGCATCGAGTTCGCGGAATGTTTCTTTTGGCAGAGTCACCGAAGCTGGAGTTTGAATGCCGGCGCGTGAAACCAGAACCTTGGCGATCGACTTATCCCAGGCGAGTCTCGCGCCATTAGCGGTTGCTCCAACAAAGGCAACTCCGGTGAGAGCGAGTATGTCGCGCAAAGCACCGTCTTCACCACCGGCGCCATGAAGGCATGGCCAGATTACGTCTGGCTTATCTTTCTTTATGTTCGATAGCAAGTTTTCGTCGGGCTCTCGAATTATCACGTCGGCACCGGCTTCGAGCAGAGCGTCTGCGACTCGACGACCAGACTTCAGCGAGATGTCTCGTTCGTGTGAAATGCCGCCCGCCAAGATTTGAATCTTGAGCTTGCTCTTCGACTTACCCTTTGAAATCATCTCTGCCTACTTCTTCTTGCCGAACGTTTCAATTAATTCGGTTTGCAAGTTGATCACTGTGGCCAAACGCTTGATGCCCAGTTTGATGCGTTCGAGGGTCGGATAGCTATAGCAAATTCTCAAGTGCTGCTGGCCGGTGCCGTCGCCAAAGAATGCGGTGCCGGGTGTGTATGCGACAAGTTCTTTAACCGCGAGCGGAAGCATCGCCTTCGAATCGATTCCATCGGGCAGAGTTACCCAGAGGTAGAAACCTCCGTCGGGTTTAGTGGTTCGCAAATCTGGTAGATACTCGTTCATCGCATCGAGTGCGGCGTCGCGGCGTTCGCGGTAAACCCCGCGGAATGTGTCAACCTGTTTTCTCCAGTCGGCGACAGAGAGATATTCACTGATCATCATCTGAGAAAACATCGACGGGCAAAGAAGTGCAGACTCTTGAGCCAAAACAATTTTGTCGCGCAGTGCCGGTGGTGCTAACACGTAACCAACCCGAAAACCTGGGGCAAGAATTTTTGAGAATGAGCCCAGGTAGATGACATTGTCATCCATGCTTCGAAGTGCATCTGGCACCGGCTTGTCGAAATAGAGCAGGCCGTATGGGTTGTCTTCGA
>CAIKYE010000090.1 GCA_903831585.1 uncultured Micrococcales bacterium
AAGGAGAGCTTCGTTGATGTGCTTCCAACGAGTGAGGTCTTCCCAGTCAACGAAGGTCACAGCGATTCCGGTGCGACCAGCGCGACCGGTTCGGCCGACGCGGTGAAGCAGCGCCTTCTCGTCTTCAGGAACCGTGTAGTTAATTACGTGAGTGACGTCATCGACGTCGATGCCTCGCGCTGCAACTTCGGTCGCAACCAAAATGTCACGCTTGCCACTGCGAAACGCAGCCATCGACTTTTCGCGGGCTTCTTGCGACATGTCACCGTGCAGTGCTGTCGCATTGAAACCGCGATCGACTAGTTCGTCAGAAACTTTTGATGCCTGACGCTTGGTCTTGCAAAAAATTATGGTCTTGCCGCGACCCTCGGCCTGCAGGATGCGACCGACAACTTCATCTTTGTCGAGCGCGTGCGCACGATAGAAAAACTGCTTGATGTCTGCCTTGGTGTGACCTTCGTCTGGTTCATTCGCACGGATGTGCACAGGCTTGTTCTGATACTTGCGTGCCATGGTGACGATTGCGCCTGGCATGGTTGCAGAGAACAACATGGTCTGGCGGCCATCCGGGGTGTATGCAAAGAGACGTTCAACATCAGGCAAGAAGCCGAGGTCTAGCATTTCGTCGGCCTCGTCGAGAACCATGAAGCGAATGTTGCCGAGGTCGAGTTTCTTCTGCTTCGAGAGGTCAATCAAGCGGCCAGGGGTTCCGACGATGATCTGAGCGCCGGCTTCGATTTCGGCAACCTGACCCTCGTAGGCCTTGCCGCCGTAAATTGCAGCGACCATGGTCGGGCGGTTCGAGCAAGCCAACTTGAGGTCTTCTGCGACCTGAATGCAAAGCTCGCGGGTAGGAACAACAACAAGGGCTTTAGCGCCCGGTTCAGGGTTCGGGCCGAGAATCTGAATCAGCGGAAGGCCGAAACCGAAGGTTTTACCGGTTCCGGTCTTGGCCTGGCCAATAACGTCTTGGCCGGTCAGAGCAACCGGAATGGCCTGCTCTTGAATAGGGAATGGCTCGGTGATGCCTTTGGCAGCAAGGGCATCGGCGATGTCTTGGTCGATGCCAAGGTCGCGAAAGGTCAAGGGGGCTCCTCTAATTGGGGCGCGCTCGCGGCGAGACTGCCGCGCATACGGGTTCAATCTTACCTTTGGGCACCAATTTCATACGGGGGTATTCTTGAACCCATGTTCGATTGGTTCAAGCGCCTGTTTCCCCGCGCAAGCAATTTTGTCTTGGCTCCGCGCGAAGACCGCACTGCTCGCAACACGGGCAAGATCAATCTCAAGCCTTACAGTCCTGACCCAAAGCGTTATCTCGGGCAGCTTGCCTATTTGCAGCTCAGCCAGTTTGAGATTCTCACCAACGAACTGAAGTATTCACCGACCACCGCATACAAGGCTCAACTCAGCGAGGCTGCGGCAAAGAGTTTTGAGCAGTATCGCGCGATCGCAAAACTCCTCGTCGCAAAGGGGATCGACCCAACCGACGCAATGGATCCTTACGTTGAACGCGTCGAAACTTTTCACTCGCGCATCAGCGGCAACGACTGGTATGAAACCATAATCAAGGTCTATCTGGTTTCAGGATTATTGAATGACTTCTATACCCGGCTTGCGGTTGGTCTCGAACCGGCGGCGCGCGCCGCGGTCGAAAAGACTTTGGCCGACAAGACTTTTGAAAAGTATGCGGTGAAGGCATTGCGCGAATCGATGCAGCAAGACCCGACCCTGGCTTCGCGTTTGGCGCTTTGGGGTCGTCGTGTGATGGGTGACGTTCTTCTCGAACTGCGCGCGGCTTTTGATAACCGCAAGTTGGCCGGTGTTACTAGAACCGGTCAGTTGACCCTCGAGCAGGAGCGCGAGGCGAATCTCGCCGCTTATTCGAAGCTTGAACCGCTGATTAGCGAACTGATTGCAGCGCACTCGGTGCGCATGGATGCAATCGGACTAACTGCGTAGTTTCTCTAGACGCTTAGGCACGAACCACATTGCCGCCGGCATGCTGAACATCGTGATGACCCAGATCCATGCCTCGGTGGCCGGAAAGCCCAACCAGGTGAGCGAAGCCCACAGGATGGCGCCGAGCACGAACGAGCTAACTCCCGGAACCAGTGAGCCATACTTCTCGCTCTTGAGACCGATGTATGGGGCTACCAATCCGAGGATGGCAGCGTAAACAACAATGAATGCGATTTCCATTAGGCGATGAATCCAACCCGGCGCGCTTCTTCGACGCCAATCTCTAGGTAAGCAACTGATGCGGTAGGAACCACAAACTTGCGGCCCTTGTTGTCTGCGAAAGTGACGAGCTTGTCGCCAGCATTCAAAGCACCAAGGATGGCCTGCTCAATCTCTGCGCTCGACTGGTCGGTTTCAAACGCCAATTCGCGGCCAGAGTCTTTAATGCCGATTCGTACATCCATGGGGTGCCTTTCGCTCAACCTGTCTAGATTACGACATGTCGTAGGGGTGGGTTATTCTCGGGGCAATGAAGAAACCGTCAGGTCAGGCGACCGCCCAGTTTAGAAAGCAGCAGCTAGTCGATGGCATCGACTCGCTTGAGCTCTCTGCTGGGCAGCAGCAAATCGTCGATCTGCCACTCGGCTCTGTCGCGCTCGCGGTGGGTTGGCCGGGCAGTGGCAAGACAACCGCGCTGAAGGCACACTTTTTGCGCCTCGCCCGCGAGACTTCGCCCGAAAACATTTTGGTCATTGCTGCCAATCGCACGGCTGCGGCCAAGTTGCGCGACGAACTCGCTCTGGCCTTTCAAGGTTCGACTCTCGGCCCGACCGCTCGCACGCTCAGCTCGATCGCTTTCTCAGTTCTGCGTTTTCGAGCGCTCGAGCAGGGGCTCAAGTTGCCCGAATTGGTTTCGGGCAGCGAGCAAGACGTCATCTTGTCTGAACTTGTCGAACTAATTGATCAGGGCGTTTTGCCGACACCAAACTTTCCGAAGCACATCACCACCACGGTCTTGGGCCTGTCGGGTTTTCGCAACGAGCTCCGAGATTTGATTGCGGTGGCAATCGAGCATTCAATCACTCCAGTGCAGCTTGCCAAACTAGGTGTCGACAAGCAGAAGCCCGAGTGGGTCGGCGTCTCAGAAATTTATGCACACTACCTTTCCGAACTTGAGAAACCGCAGAACTCTCACCGCTTTGATCCATCTGCTCTTCTGGTCGAAGCCGCGAAGGTTGTTCGCGAGGGCATCGTTCCAAACGACTTGCTAAAGAATGTGAAGCACATCCTCGTTGATGACGCCCAAGAACTAACTCCGGCCGCAGTTCAGCTGCTCGGCGCACTGACCGAACTCGGGGCTGGTCTGGTGCTGTTCGGCGACCCTGACGTTTCGACACTTGGTTTTCGCGCGGCCGACCCAGAGGCCATGCATCGATTCGCCGACTCTCTTGCTAAGCAGCGTGGCACAGAGCTGGTGCAGACCTACATCTATCCGACCCACGCATCGCATCCAGCCGATGTCTCTGAATCAATCGCCAGAATCACGCCGAGAATTCCCGTGGCCAAGGCTGGCCCGCAACGCCAGGGCATGAAGCCCGCAGCTTCAGTGAACGCAGAACCGAGCATCGAGGCTGCTGTGTTTAGCCTTCAGCAAGAGGAAGCGGGTTGGCTCGCTAATCGTCTGCGCACCTTGCACCTGAATGACGGCATTGCATTCAAAGACATGGCAGTCGTTGCGCGTTCACGCGACGAACTCGAAGAGCTCGAAAATGCTCTGGCCGCCGAATCGGTTCCGGTTCGAATCGTCGGAGCACAGTCGGTCCTGCGAGACGAGTTTGGTGCGGTCAGTTATCTGCGACTCGCTCAGCAAGTGTTGAGTTCTGAACCGGTATCGGTTGAAAACGCAATCGCTCTGCTCATGTCACCAATCGCAGGCTTTGACGCAATCACAATGCGACGACTTCGCCGCATTCTGCGCAAGCAAGAACTCGAGGCGGGCTCGTCTCGTTCTAGCGGCGAACTCATCGCTGAGCTTTTCACCGCTCCCGGCAGCGCTGCAACCCTGCCCGGTGACGGCAAGCGCGCAGATCGTTTCATCGAACTCTTCTTTGCACTGCGTGAAATTGCAGCAGACGAAACCAAGACCATCGAAGACTTGCTCTGGCACGCCTGGATAAAGAGCTCTCCTTCAAAAGTTTGGCCACAACTATCTCGCGGAATCGAAGAGGTTGCCCTCCAGGCGAACCGCAATCTTGATTCGGTGGTTGCCCTGTTTTCTGCTGCCGCCCGGTTCGTTGAGCGCAACCCAACCGCCGATGGCGCCGAATTTGTCGAACAGCAACTTGCCATGGCTCTGCCCGAAGACTCTCTTTCTGTCGCCACCAACCTAAATCAGGCGGTATCGCTGCTGACCCCGTCTGCCTTGATTTCAAAGCGGTTCAGGGTCGTGGCACTTGCTCACATGCAAGAGGGAATCTGGCCAAACCTAAAGCCGAGATCGTCTCTCTTGGGCGCTGCAGCGCTGAACCAGCTTCAGCGCGACCCGAGCTTCGACACAAACTCTGAGAATCGCAGCGAATTGGCCGCCGAACTGCGCATGCTCTACAAGGCGGTAGGTTCGACCACCGAGCGACTCTTGGTTTCGGCAATCGACACAGAAGAAGAACAGGTGTCACAGTTCGTTCGGCTGATTGTCGGTCGTGACATAGAAACCGGCGAATTCATTCAAACTCGACTCACCCTTCGCGGAATGGTGGGCCAACTTCGACGTCAGCTATTGCTCGCAAACGACGAGGGTCAGCGGCAGCAGTTGGCCATTCAACTTGCACGTCTCGCAGCCGAATCGGTGCCCGGGGCGCATCCGGATTATTGGTATGGACTGAGAGAACTATCAACAACCGAAGCACTAGCCGAATTGCACGTTGCCGAAGATCACGAAAACCGACTCGAGTTGCATCCGTCGGAGCTAGACAACTTTGTGAAGTGCCCTCTGCACTGGTTCATCGAAGCGCACGGTGGTCGCGAGGCATCGATGACTGCCAAGATCGGCACCCTCATGCACGAGATTCTCGAGCAGGCAACCGAATTCACCGCATCGTCATTCGAAAAAGCAGTCGAATCAAAATGGCACAACCTCGAATTTGAATCTGAGTGGGAAAGAAGCGCTGAGCGCCGAAGAGTTTCAAAAATGATTGTGCGCCTGTTGACATATCTAGACGATGTTCGAATCGGAAAGCGTCGGGTTATCGCGGTCGAAGAGAAAATCGACTTTGCTTTGGCCGGAGCCTGGGTCAACGGCAAGGCAGATCGAATTGAAATCGATGACCAATCGAACGTCACCATTGCAGATTTGAAAACCAGCCGAACCGAAGTTAGTGAGAGCACCACCGACGGCCACCTGCAGCTTGCTGTCTATCAGCTGGCCGCACTCAACGGGGGTTTCAAGCACGTTGGTGCCCTCGAGGCTCAACCGCACGGCGTGGGTGCGGTTCTCGTGCAAATCGGTCACAAGAAAAAAGATAAAGACCTAGAACCTATCGTTACCTCACAGACCGCACTCAAGGTCGAAGGGGTTCAGGTAGTTGCAGCCATCGATCAATTTCTCGCTCAGGTCGAGAAAATCACCGAGGGCATGCTTCTGGTTGACGCCGAAGTTGCCGCAAACACCGGCCTTCACTGCTACGAGCGAAACCCATACGGTTCGTGCTCTTTGCACCTAATCGAGCAGGTGAGCTATGGAGAGTAAGCACAAAGTCGGCGCAAACCAGGTTTCGCGCGCCATGGGCAGCAAATACGACCTCACTCCAGAGCAGGTTGACGCCGTCGAGAACGCCTCGGTGACTCAGCCCTCACTAGTCGTCGCCGGCGCTGGCTCAGGTAAGACCGAGCTAATGTCGGTTCGCGTGCCCTGGCTGGTGGCCAACGGTTACGCCCTGCCCGAGCAAATTCTTGGCCTAACGTTTACCCGCAAGGCCGCAGCAGAACTCTCAAAGCGCGTCTTTGAGAGCCTAGTTAAGTTGCGAGATTTCAGCGGGCTCTGGCCAGAAACCCTTCCGATAGATTTCACTCCGCCAACGATCAGCACCTACAACTCCTATGCCAACACGATCTTTCGCGACTTTGCTCTTCAGCTGGGATACGAGGCAGACGCGATTCAGTTAACCGATGCCACGCAATTTCAACTTGCGCGAAAGTTTCTCTTTGAGAATGCATCAGACATCGCACCAGAAATTCTTGAACTGGATTTCAATCCTGAAACCCTAATCAAGAGCGTTGTCGAGATGTCTCAGAGTATGACCGAGAACCTGGTTACCAGCGAACAGACCACAACTTTTCTAACCGCAAACATCGAACACCTAGAATCGCTCGTGAAGCAAGCTGGCGAGGGGATTGACGAGAAGGCCGCTAAAGAAGCACTCGCACTTCCAGAAAAACTTCGAAAGACCAGAGTCACGGCAATTTTGGCCGAGGCATTTTTGCACTACAAACTTCGCGAAGGAAAAATCGACTACTCCGATCAGGTCGGCTTAGCCGAGCGCGCGGTTCGTGAGCTACCCGAGGTTGCTATTCGTGAACGTGCAACCTTCAAGCAGGTGTTGCTCGACGAATATCAAGACACCTCATATCTGCAAACCCGCTTGCTCGCCGGCCTGTTCAAAGACCACTCGGTCTTTGCAGTTGGCGACCCAAACCAGAGCATCTATGGTTGGCGCGGTGCCAGCGCTTCGAACCTCAGCGAATTCGAAAGTGATTTCAGTTCGAAGTCGATAGAGCAGTTCAAGCTCAGCACCAGCTGGCGCAACCCATCCGGAGTTTTGAACCTCGCCAATCACCTAGCCTCTCCACTGGCTCAACCCCCCTCTTATCTGAGCGAAGAGGTTGCAACCATCGTCTCGAAACTCAAGGTGGTCACCCTAGAACCCTCGCCGACAGCGGGTGTTGGCCAGGTAGACATCAGCTTTGAGCAGAACCTCAACGCAGAGATCGCCCAAGTCGCCAAGTGGTTCAACGAGCGATTCGCCGAACCTTCGCTAAATGACAGTGGCGGGCAAACTGCAGCGCTCTTGCTTAGCAAACGCGCGCACATGCAAAAGTTCGTTAGGGGTCTTCAAGAGGCCGGGCTCGAAGTTGAAGTGGTTGGCATCGGTGGACTGCTCGAGATGCCTGAAGTTGCCGACATTCGGTCTGCTCTCGCTGTTCTGGTTAATCCAGATTCTGGAACCGAACTAATTCGTCTGCTCACTGGCGCTCGCTTCAGAATCGGTGCGAGAGACATCAACGAACTATACAAAATGGCGAAGAAGCTAACTCGTCGTATTCGAGACAACAATCAGAAACTCCTAGCGGGCACAGAGGAAGAAGCAATCTCGATTGTCGATGCTCTCGATCGCCTAACCGAAGACAAAGAGCTCGTGAGTCACGGCATTAGCGAGCAGGGTTTAGCGCGCATGAAAGAAGCAGGCAAGTTGTTTGCCGCGATGCGCACCCGAATCGGTCTTCCACTGCCCGAGTTGGTTCGCGCCATCGTCTCAGAGCTGTGGCTCGATATTGAATTGATGGCTAATCCGTCGAGACGTCATCCGCTAATTCACGTAAACGAATTTGTATCTGTGGTTGCGAACTTTGCCGCCGGAAACAATGCCGCTTCGGTCTCCAACCTGCTCGAATATCTCAATTTTGCAGCCGAACGTGAGCGGCTCGAAGCTCCACGCGCAAAGCCACAGAATAAAGTGATTCAGGTCTTAACCATTCACGGATCAAAGGGTCTCGAGTGGGACTACGTTGCGATACCGCGAATGGTCAACGGAGAACTTCCGACCGGCCCACCACCTGGAATTGGTTACTACGGCTGGCTCGCAACCGGCAAGTTGCCCTACGCGCTAAGAGGAGACCACCGCACGCTTCCGTCGGCTGACCTTCTGAGCGCAATATCGGCTAACCAAGTGACAGACATCGTCGATGCCTACAAAGAAGGCGTCAAAGAGCACGAAGCAGCCGAAGATCGACGCGTTATGTATGTTGGCATAACTCGCCCCCGGCATGCGCTTCTGCTCTCTGGCAGCTACTGGAAGCCGACCGCAGCCACAAAGGCGCCGCGTGCTTCTAAGCCATCTGACTACCTGATTGAGGTTCTCGGTTGCGCAGGTTCGCCAGTTGAGGCAGGTTACGAACTGCCAGCTCAGGAATCGAAGGTTCCCGAATTACAAAAAGCCGATGAGATTGAGATCTGGCCTAGGCCGGTCTTCGGAAAGAAGACCGCCGAGCGCGTGGTCGCAGCGGCGCAGGCTGTTGTGGCGGCCACAGGCAAGGTTGTTGCCGCGACGAGCAGCAATTCACAGACAGACGAGCTCATCACCAGGCTGCTTCAAGAGCGCGAATTACAAAAGTCTCAGGTGAATCTGATCGACTTTCCGGTTCGAATTCCGGCATCTCGATTCAAGGAGTTTCTAGAAGACCTGGCCGGTGTCGCCGACAGCATGCTTCGACCGATGCCAACTCAACCTTTTGCGCAGTCGCGACGAGGCAACCTGTTTCACGCCTGGGTCGAAAAGAAGTTTGCTCCGAGCGGTGCACTAATTGAAGAAGAGACCATCGAGCTCGAAGACGAAGAAGACTTCTTCACAATCGAAGAGTTGCAGGCAAACTTTCAGGCCTCGAGATTCGCAAACTTGGTTCCAGAGTCAGTCGAGCAAGAGATCCAGTTGACCATCGGCCAGAACACGTTCATCTGCAAGATGGATGCGATTTATGCGACAGAAGACGGTGTGCAGATTGTTGACTGGAAAACCAACAAGCCACCGACCGAAGCCGGCGATCTCTATCGTCGCTCTCTTCAGTTGGCGCTTTACCGGTTGGCATACTCGGAGTTCACCGGAATGCCAATTGAAAAAGTTCAGGCCAGTTTCTTCTTTGTCGGCGAAGGCGAAGAGTTGACGCCAGAGGTAATTCTCGGTCGCGAAGAGATTCTCAGCGAGTGGAAGAAAGTTCTAGAGCAACTGGTCGAAGACTAGAAGAGGTCTTTGTCGTTGACTTCTTCAGCATCAACAATGTCAATCGGCTTAGTTGCAACAGCAGAATCGAAATCGTCCTGCGGCTCGGCCGGTAGGTCTTGCTCAATAAAGCTGATGCTCTCGACGATGTTCAGCGTTGCAGCCGCGGCTACAGCAGAGGCGGTTAGCGGTTGCAGCTGCCCTTCGGCCGCTGACTCGGCCATTGCCTGAAGTCCCGAAATGGCTTCTTCGACTATTGCGGTGTCCTTGATTGCGTATCCGTGAAGCAACCATCTGACCCACTCGAGTTCTGCATAGAGCACTGCCCGCTTGGCGATGTTGCCGTCGGCGGCAGGTCTGCTCAACTGGTAGTTCAGCAGGATGGCTTCGAATAGTTCGGGTGCTTCGTTAGCCAACCAACCAAAATCAAGCGCAGGGTCACCGAGCTGAACTTTTCTCCAGTCGATGATGCCGCTGACTTCTCCGCCTCGCTCGAGAACCGTATCGAATGCCAGAGATGCGTGCACCACAACCGGTTGATATTTGAAAAGCGAAACGTCAGCGAGTGCGTCTTCCCAGCGCTGAAGCAAAACTGGAGGAACCTGACCGCTCTGCATTGCTCGATCGAGTTCGGCGACCCTGAACCTGATGTTCTCTGCAGGGCTGAATTCTGAAAGGCCGTTGTTCTGGACGAGTTCGATTGGCAGTGCGTGAATCGTCGAAATTGCCTTGGCGATGCTCTGTGTGATTGAGCTGGCTGCACTCACTCGGCGAGTGTCGATTGGGTTGCCGTGCACATATTTGAAAACCAAAACTCGGTTGCCGCTGCTCAGGTCACGAGTTTCGCCTACGGCCTGGGGA
>CAIKYE010000091.1 GCA_903831585.1 uncultured Micrococcales bacterium
CTTGGAACTTCGGCTGCCAAAGGCTCGTCGATCGGCTCGGAGTTGGTCAGGGCCGGAGCAATATCTGGGTTTATGAAGATTGCAAAGTTTACTGCTCCCTCGTTTTGCTCTACCTGGCTGAGCGCTTCGAGAATTGCCGGGCGCATGCGCTGATCCATCATTTGGCGGGTTAGGTCGTTCGGCACCTCGATGTAGAGGGTTTCACCAAGAACGCCCTGCGGTTCGGCCAATGCGAGAAAGCCCAGGATGTTTCTTTCGAGACGATCGTCTTTGCTGAGTCGAGCAACAATGTCTTGCCAGAGGGTTGAGATAGCTTCGGTTGCTGTCACGTCACCCTCCCGATTCCCTTTGATTTACTCGATGCGCCAACAGTTTTCCACAATTCAAAGGCCCTGTGGATAGCCTGTGGATAAGTTTTCCCCAACAATATGGCCTGTGCAAAACTCAGCGAATTGAATTCTGTCGACAAAGTTGGATTAAAAGCAAATCGAAACGGAGTGTCGCGCAAAATTCTTTTTCGATCACTTAAAAATACTTTCGAAAACTTTGCTTAAAACTTGACCCAAACCTTGACTTTGCCCTAGATTTGAGAGGTTGTCTGGCTTGGAATTGGCCGCAGCAACAAGTCGTCTTCGACACCAACGAGATTCCCAAAATTTTTCAATCGGAGAATTGTTTATGAGCAAGCGTACTTTTCAGCCAAACACCCGTCGCCGCGCAAAGACTCACGGATTCCGTGAGCGCATGAAGACCCGCGCCGGTCGCGCGATCTTGGCCGCACGTCGCCGCAAGGGCCGCACCGAGCTTTCGGCCTAGCCACTTGCTGGCTCGCGAGAACCGGCTTTTGAAAGCCGATGATTTTCGCTCGACCATGAAGCATGGTCGAAAGCTAGCCAGCGTCCACCTCGTCACATACATCCATCGGGATAGCTCTCTAAGCGAAACCCGGTTCGGATTCGTAGTGGCAAAATCGGTGGGAGGGGCGGTTATCCGCAACCTAGTGAAAAGAAGGCTCAGGGCAATTGCCAGAGAGTTTCTTCAAACACAACCTTCCGCCAAAGACCTTTCGATAGTGGTCAGGGCGCTCGAGGGAGCACCCAAGGCCAGTTTTGAAGAGTTGAAGTCAGAGCTTTTGGGTTCGGTCAACACCGCACTCAAGAAAATGACCGCATGACCTGGATTTTTCAGTTCATCTGGTTGGCACCAAGAAACCTTCTGATCCTGTTTGTGAAGGGTTATCGCAAGGCAATCTCGCCGCTATACGGCGATGTTTGCCGTTATTACCCATCATGCTCGGCCTATGGGCTGGGGCAGTTTCAGCAGCGTGGCGTGGTTTATGGCTCGGCCCTCACGGCCTGGCGTATTCTTCGCTGCAATCCGTGGACTCAAGGGGGAGTCGACCAGGTGAAGCCTGGTAGCGGGATGTTTCAGGTGACCGAAAAAGGTTTTGTTTTGCCGAAGTCTAAGAAGGGTTAGTTATGGACATCATTGGTGCGATTCTTTGGCCAATTAAGTGGGCTATCGAGCTCATACTGGTTAGTTTTCACAGCCTCTTCAGCCTGATTTTTTCCGATCCGCTGGGCGCTAATGCCGGTGCCGTTTGGGTCTTGTCGATCGTTGGGCTTGTGCTCGTGGTTCGCGCTGCACTTATCCCAGTGTTTGTGAAGCAAATCAAGAGCCAGCGCAACATGATCGTCATGCAGCCAGAGCTTGCCAAGTTGCAGAAGAAGTACAAGGGCAAGACCGACCGCGAGTCACGCGAGAAATTTGCCGCCGAGCAGATGGCTCTCTACAAGAAGACCGGCTCGAATCCGCTGAGTTCTTGCCTGCCGCTTTTGCTTCAGATGCCAATTTTCGGTGGACTTTTCTTGACCCTAAACGACGCCCAATACAAGAAGGCCGGCGTGGCTTTCATGACCGAAGATCTCGCTGTTTCATTCAGCGACGCGACTTTGTTCGGGGCCAAACTATCTGAAACCTTCCTGACCGCAAGCAACACCGCAGTGCAAATTATGGCGGCGGTGATGGTCGTTGTTATGACTGGAACCCAGTTCATCACCCAGCGCCAGATCATGGCAAAGAACCAAAACCCTGACGTTCAGAACAGCCAATACATGCAGACGCAGAAGATTCTGCTCTATGTTTTCCCGGTCATATTCATGATCTCGGGAGTCTCTTTTCCGCTCGCCGTTATGTACTACTGGTTGACCTCGAACTTCTGGACCATGGGCCAGCAGTACCTGGTTATTCGCAACATGCCAACCCCGGGCTCACCGGCCGCGCGCGAGCGCGACGAGCGCCTGGCCAAGAAGGGCAAGCTCCCACAGAAGGCAGCCGAGACGGTAGTCGAAGAAGAACCTCCAGTTTCAACCCAGCGAACACAGCCCGAGGGCAAGAAGCGCGCTAAGAAAAAGAAGAAGTAGACATGACTGACGAAACCCTAAACGAAGCCCCAGAAGTCGAAGAAGTCGAGAGCGCCGAGGGAGACCAGCGCAAGCCGGCCGAGACCCCAAAGCAGCTCGAAGAAGAGGGCGAGATTGCCGCCGACTACCTCGAAGAACTGCTCGATATCTATGACCTGGATGGTGACATCGAGATCGACGTGCGCCAAGGCCGCGCCTACCTTGAGATCACGGCAAATAACGACAGCAACCTGAAGTTGATTTCGAACCCAGAGACAGTCGAGGCCCTTCAGGAGCTCACCCGCCTTGCCGTTCAGGTCAAAACCAACTCGTTCAGCCGCCTAATTCTTGACGTTGGCGGCTCTCGCCAGACCCGTGTTGACGACCTGACTCGCATCGTAAACAAGCTGGTCGCCAAGGTAAAAGACACTGGCGAGGCCATTCCGATGAAGCCGATGAGCTCATACGAGCGTAAAATCGTGCACGATTTGGTTAGCGAAGCTGGGCTCGTTTCTGAGTCTGAGGGCGAAGGCAAAGAGCGCCACATTGTCATAAAGCCTGCATAGTTTCACGTGAAACATTAGGGGCTCCAGATGGAGAATCTTGAGGGTGACTTCACCCCAGAAATTGAACCGGCAGCAGCCGAATCGATCTTTGGCGACCAAATCGGCAAGGCTCGCCTCTATTTCGAAGCTCTCGTGCGAGACGGTGATTTGCTTGGGCTACTAGGCCCCCGCGAAATGCCTAAACTCTGGACACGACACATTCTGAACTCAGCTGTGGTGGCCGAGCTGGTTTCCGCGGGTCAAACCGTGGCCGATGTGGGATCTGGGGCCGGACTGCCCGGGATTCCGATGGCTTTGGTGCAACCCGAAGCCCAATTCACCCTAATTGAACCCATGGA
>CAIKYE010000092.1 GCA_903831585.1 uncultured Micrococcales bacterium
GTCGCTAATAATCAGACCCGGATCAAATCGAGAAGCGTCTGCTGCTTCGGCACCGCTAGTAGTTTGGATCGCCGAAATGCCGGTCAGCACTAGCACCAGTGAGAGTGCGAGCGCTAAAAAGCGATTAGGGCGTAGCTTCATAGTTTCTCGAGATACCGCTTAGGGAATCAAAACCGAACGGCCCGCAGAAACTCCGAAGTGCTCGGCCGATTCATAAGTAACCGTCAGCAGAGCTGTTCCCTTTGGTAATCCGCTTAGCGAGATTTCCATTGGAAAACACTGTGTTGTGGTCACGTTTGACTCGGCTTTCACCGACATCGTCTTCGATTGGCTGCCCGCCTGAATGGTTAGCGTGCAGGTGCCGCCATCCTCGTTGAAGTTGGTGACCTGGGCGACCACGCTGACAAATCCAGCGGTGGCATCCACGTTCGCCTGATCAATCACGACGGTGGCTTCGCCCTTGGCAGAGCTGCTGGGGCTTTGTGATGGCGTGGCCGAAGCAGACTCGCTTGGCGTGGCCGACTGACTGGTAGATGGGTTCTGGTCGGTTCCCCAGTTCGGGTAAATGAGACTGCAACCGCTCAGCAACAGCGCGAGGCCTGAAACGGCCACGAGTGCGATGATTTTCTTCATTTTTGGCCTCCGATAGGTTCTTTAAGCCTAACTTTGGGGCCTCGAAACAGGCGAGATTTGAACCTGTGAGGTTTCTGCGACTAAGCGGCCAGAAGTTTCAGAACCTGGTCGCGAGAACCGTTGACCGCGGCCCAAACCACGGCACGATGTTTGCCCGTCGCAGCCGACCAGAGCGATTCATCGACACCCTTTAGCAACCTGCTCGCACGGGTTTTGAACTCGTTGAAGAACTCCTCGTCGGTCTCGGCAAGGGCAGCGGTATAGAGCTGAAGGTCCATAGAGATCACACGGATGAGGTGACTGTCGACGACGTGTCTTTCGATGAGACCCTTGTCGCAGGCGCGCAAAAGAATCTTGTTGATTTGCTCGATTGACAGCAGCCGGTCTTGCAAAGACTTGAGTTCTTTGGTTCGCTTCGAGATTGACTCGCCCTCGGCACGCACCCGCCAAAAGTATCCGGCGTTCTTTAGCACGTCAAATTTTTCGACAGCCAGATAGGCGGTGCAGACCAGGGTCATGTCTTCGAACCAAACACCAACCGGAAACTCAAACTTGTGCTCGCGCCAAAATTCGAAACTATAGAGCTTGTTCCAGCTAGTTGCGTCACCGAGAAATTCGGGGTGTTGGTTCAAATCGGTCTGTGCGATGTCTTTAGCAAAAAACCTACCGGTCGATGTTCTATCGAAGTAACGAATTCCATAGAAACAAACCGCCTTTGCGACAACCAGTTTGCTGCCGGTGGATTGGGCCTGATCGACAAAGCGCTTGATTGCACCAAGCGGAAGCAAATCGTCGCTGTCGAGAAACATCAGATAGTCGGTGTCGGTTGCCGCGGCCACCCCGGCGTTGCGAGCAGCACCTAATCCTTGATTGTGCTGGGTGACGATTTTGAGATTGCCGGTGGTGGCAGCGAAACGTTGCAGAATTTCTGCCGAACGATCCGTAGCACCATCGTTGACTGCGATGATTTCAAAGTTTTGATAGTTTTGTGCCCTTGCGCTGCGAAGTGCGTCGGCCAGATATTGCTCGACGTTGTAAACCGGAATCACCAGCGTCACCTTGGGAACCGCTGTGTTCTCGCCGCGAGCCTTGAACGATAACCACCAGATCAGCCGCATGACCAGGTAATAGGTCTTGGGCAGCAGGCCCGAGCCGAGGGCTTGACGAATCATGGCTTTCACTTTGCACCCCAAACGATGTCGACAACCCGCGAGGCAGAGTGGCCATCTTCGAGGCTGTTGAACTTCTTCTGCCAGGCCCGGTAGCGCTTCTCATAGAGCTTGCTCACCTGACCGATTCGACCGAGGGTCTGCAGAACCTCTTGCTCGCTGTTCAGAATTGGGCCTGGAGCCGTGTCTTCGAAGTCAAAGTAGAACCCGCGTTCGGCCCGGTAGCGCTCGAGATCCGGGGCCAAAAAGAGAATCGGCTTGCCGGTGACCGTGTAGTCGAACATCACAGAAGAGAAGTCGGTGATCATGACATCGGCAGCAATGTAGAGCTCGGTGACATCCGGATACATCGTGACATCGATTGCCCTGCCTGCCACTTCGTTCTTGTGAACGGCATGGGTGTTGGTGTGGCCGCGATAGATCATGGTGAATCCGGCTGGCAAATCGATGTTCTCATTCATGTAATTCACCGACTGCCAGTTGCCGGTGGCGCTGCGATTGTAGTCTCGCCAGGTTGGCGCATACATCACGACGGTTTCGGCCGGGTCGGTGATTCCAATTTTTTCACGGATGCGCTGCCGTTGTGCCGAAACAGTTTTGCTGAGTCGATCGTTGCGCGGGTATCCGGTTTCGATAACTCTGCCGCGATAGTTGAACGCACCCGGAAAAATCTCGGTGCAAAACGCAGATGGCGAAACTAGGTAATCCCAATAGCTGGCTTCGCGATCCATGGTGTCGAGATAACTCTTGGTGAGATGGTTGTTGTCGATGTCACGACCTAGTCGTTTCAGCGGTGTTCCGTGCCAGGTTTGCACGTATACCTGCCCCTGAACTTTGCGAAAGTACCAGGGAAAGTTTGTGTTGTTCACAAGGTACTTCGAGGTTGCAATTGCTCTTAGCCAATCGCGTGAACCGTGACGCACCGCACGCGAGCCAGCAGGTGCCTCGGTGTTTGCCGAGGTGGTCCAGATGAATTCGAGATCTGGGCGACGATTCTTGAGTTCAACAAAAATGTCTAGCGAGCTGTCACCGATGACCTTGCCCTGAAAAGATTCGAAGAGCACGGCCTCGCGAAGTTGCGCGGTTGCTTCGGGACGATACTGAAGCTTTCGCAGCCAGTCGTTGCGTCGACGACGAAGAGCACCGAGCACTCTGGTCGGTGAATAGGTCTTGAGCAGTCGCTTCAGTTCACTCATGAGCGCTTGGCCTTCGGCTGACTAACTCGAGACCTGTCGAGGGTTCCGGCTGCGCCCCGAACGAAACCGCGCAGAAAACCCCAACCCCAACTCATGTGCATGGCCGACAGAGCAATCACCAGGGCAAGTCGAGACTTGAGGCTCAGCCCGGCTGCCAAGACGGCAACCAGCGTCACGCCAAGCAGGTAAGCGGCAGCCGGCACGATACCAAGCAGACGCAGGTTGCCGAGGCCCTGGCCGAATACCAGCAGGGTGAATCCGGCCAAGATGCCCAGCACCGCAAGTGGCGGCACGAAGTAACGCCTAGAGGCGGCACCGAGGTCGCGACGGGTTAGGTCGCCGCGCCAAACGCCGGTCGAATAGAACTGCTTCACCAAGCGACCGAAGCGACCGCGAGGCCAATAGGTCACCTTGAGTTCTGGTGAGAACCAAACCTTGCCGCCGGTGCGCTTGATGCGCTGAGCAAGATCCCAATCTTCACCACGGATGATCGCCTCGTCATAACCGCCAACTCGCTCGAGCGCAGACTTCTTGAAGATGCCGAGATATGCGCTCTCGGCCTCGCCGGCTTTGCCACCGACGTGATAGCTTGCAGCACCGATTCCCCAGCGCGAGGTGTATGCGTAAGCGACGGCCTTCTGAAATGCGCTGCGCCCCTTGGCCTGCATGATGCCGCCGACTTCGTCGGCGTCTTGCTCGAGCAATATGCGAATGCCGTCTTGAAAATAGTTTGGTTCGGGTTCGCTATGCGCATCGATGCGCACGATGTAGTCGTGTTTTGCGATTTTGATGGCGGCGTTCAAACCAACCGTGGTTAGCCCGCGCGGGTTGTCTAGCAACTTAATTCGTTTGTCTTTTTTGGCAAGCGCTTTGGCAATCTTGTTGGTGTCGTCGTGCGAGGGGCCAAGGGCAACAATAAGTTCAATTTCATTCGGATAAGACTGAGCGAGAATGCTCTGCACCGAGTCTGCGAGATGAGCTTCTTCGTTTAGCACCGGCATGATCACGGTTATTGCCGGAAGAAACTTTTTGGCGCGAACGCCCGATGTCTTCTTCATTAGTCGACGGTGTTTGATCCGGTGTGCTTGTTATAGGCCTTGACCACTTTTTCTGGTTTGCCATCCATGATCAATTCACCCTTTTCAATCCAGATGACTCGGGTGCAGGTGTCGAGAATCGACTTCATGCTGTGGCTAACCAGAAACACGGTTCCGGCATGGTCACGCATTTGTCGCATGCGCGCTTCTGAGCGATTGCGAAACTCCTGGTCGCCAACGGCTAGGGCCTCGTCAATAATCAGAATTTCGTGGTCGCGCGAAGCGGCTATCGAGAATCTCAGACGGGCCGACATTCCCGATGAATAGGTCTTCATCGGAAGGTCAATGAACTCCTCGAGTCCGGCGAATTTGGTGATTGAATCGGCCGACGCGTTGATCTCTTTGCGCGTGTAACCCATGGCCAAACCGCCCAAAAGGATGTTCTTGAGGCCCGAGATGGCAGGCAACAGCACGGCTCCAACGCCAAGCAGCATGGGCCTAGCCGAGGCATAGATTGCACCGCTCTCGATTGGATTCAGCCCGGCGATTGCGGTCATCAGGCTCGATTTGCCAGAGCCGTTTGATCCAATTATGCCGACCGATTCGCCCTCGTAAATCGTGAAGCTAACCCCTTTTACGGCGTGCACTTCACGAAGCTGCAACTTGCGAGATAAGAAACCGCCGCCGGCAGATCTTCGCGTAGCCTTTCGACCACTTGCGAAAACCTTGTAGACGACATTGACGTTGTCGACAACGACCACTGGCTTTTGCTCTTTAGATTTCGCGGCCATAGCGCTCCTCTGCTTTCCAGAAGAAAACCACTCCGACGAGCAACATTCCAAAAGCCCAAGCTGTGCCCGCGATCCACATGTTCGATGTCATCGAATAGCCTTCGACCATTGCACCGCGAGCGAGCGAGATGTAAACGTAGACCGGGTTCCAACTTGCGATTTGCATCGCCAGCGGATAATCCTTGAGCACGGTCTCGATGCTGAAGAAGATGCCAGAAACATAGAACACGATTCGGGTTAGAAACGGGTTCAACTTGTTTAGGTCTTGAACGTGAACCGTCAACCGAGCCGAAATGGTCGCCAGACCAAAGCCAAAAATAACCATCAGCAAGATTATTGGAATGAGCAACAACCAATTCCAAGTGACCTGCTGTTGAAACAAGAGCAGCGTTATGACAAGAAGCGCAACCTGAGGTAGTAGCGAAAAGACCTGCTGAATGAGCGCGTTAGCCGGCAGCAGAATTCGTGGAAAACTCAGCGAGCGAACCAACCCGATGTTTGATGTGACCGAAGTCGCACCAGAAACGTAAGCACCCTGCAAGAACGAGAACAAAAACACGCCGGTGATCAAGAACGGAATGAAGTTGTCTGGCCTCGAGCCACCGAGCAGGATTCCAAAAATCAGGCCATAGACGGCGGCTTGAAGGGTCGGCATGAGCACCAGCCACCAGCGGCCGAGTCGGTTGCGCGAACTATTGGCCTGATCTGTGTAGAGAGCCATGACATAGGCAAAGTCTCGGCGCTGCCATGCGTGCTTGATATAGGAAAGCAGCGGTTCTCGAGCGCCCACCTTGGCTAAGCCGTGTTGCTTGGCATATTCGGCAAGTGACACTGCCGCCTCCTCAAGCGTTGGTCAGCCCGTGTGGGCCTTTTAGAAGTTTAGCCGAGGGGCTACTTTGGGCCGTTAGCCGCAAGCGTCGACTTGATTTTGGCACGAATGGCCTCGAAGTCTGGGCGCACCTGATCGACAAGCGGCGGAACCAGTGGCAACGCCTTGATGCCTTGCTTGCGAGCCTTGGTCGCGAGTTCAACATAGGTGGCAAGCATCGGTGCTGGAATGTCGGTTTTCACAAGCTTCTCGCCGGCACCCGCGATTGACTGAAAACGAGTTAGCACGTTCGCCGGTTCCATCTGTTTCAAAACCGCGTTCTCAACCTCGTGCTGTCGATTCATGCGGTCGTAGTCAGAAGTGGTGTGACGCGAGCGGGCATACCAGAGTGCGTGATACCCATCCATGTGTTGTTTGCCGACTTCGATCCAACCCTTGGCATCGCTTGCGTCATCGTTCTGACCACCGATTGGCAAGCGCTGCTTAACATCGATGTCGATTCCGCCAAGCGAGTCAATTAGCGCAGAGAAAGAAGCCATATCGATGAGCACGTATGACTGAATGGTCAGCCCGGTAACCCATTCGACTGCGTCACGAGTTGCCTCGATGCCGGGGGTCGAGCCGCGCTTCACAGCATCGGGATAAAGTTCAGCGTGGTTGTCGGTGACATCTTTGTAGATTGCGTTAAGCAAACAATCAATGCCGCAGGTCCAACCATTCGGATACACCTGAAGCATCGGTGAACCAGATGAGAAACTAACCCGCTGCATGTTGCGCGGAATTCCAATGTTCACGGTTTTGCCGGTGGTCGCGTCGATGCTGATCACCGAAATGCTGTCTGGGCGCAAACCGAAACGATCGCTGCCAGAGTCGGCACCGAGAAGCATGATGTTGTAACGCCCATCAACCGGAGAGGTGTAGCCACCCTGGTTAAAGATCGAACCGAGGGCTCCGGCCGACACTCCAGCGGTGTTTCCGGCCCACGAGATGGCGCTGGTTGCCATAACCGAAGCGGTTACCAGCCCAGCCAGGGCAATCCAGCGGTCTCGGTTATAGAGGCGACCGAGTCGCATTAGGCGCAGGGTGTCAAAGGCGAGAATTGCAAAAAGCAGGGCGTAGCCAAAAAGCGCTGCAGCTAGAACACCGACGAGAATCGGAAACGTGACGATGGCAACCAACCAGCTGCGATTGATTAATCCGATGATCAATGCCAGCAAACCGAGCGCCCAAAAACCGAGGGTTGCGGTGATGCCGATGCGCGCCATCTTTCGGTTTCCGGCAACGAGCTGCGCTGAACCGGGAACAATCACGGTCAAAACAATTAGCCACCAGGCGCGCCTGCGCATCTGTTCTGGAGTCGCCCTGTCAATGTTCTTAAACGGTGAGCGCGATGAAGTTGCGGTGGTCGCAGACTTTCTAGGCGAGCGATTTAGAGTTGCGATTTTAACTTCGCATTCTTTTCGGCTACCTGGTCTTTGAGTGATTCAGTAAATGCACTTAGCTTAAGTGCGAGCTTCTCATCGAAAGCACCAAGAATTCTGGCCGCGAGAATCCCGGCGTTCTTTGCTCCGTTAATCGAAACCGTCGCCACCGGAATTCCGGCTGGCATCTGCACAATCGAGAGAAGCGAATCCATGCCGTCAAGTTTTGCCAGTGCTACTGGCACACCAATACCCGGAAGTGTCGTTACCGAGGCAAGCATTCCAGGCAGGTGCGCCGCGCCACCCGCGCCCGCGATGATTACCTTGAGGCCGCGGCCAGCCGCAGCCTTGCCCCACTCGATCATTCGTTCTGGGGTGCGGTGCGCCGAGAGCACCTCGACCTCGCACTCGAAGCCGAACTCCTTAAGCACCTGAACCGCATCGGCCATCACAGACCAATCCGAGTCTGAGCCCATGACGACGCCAATAAGAGGCTGCTCTGCCATTTGGGCTCCAATCGATTGAACCCTCTGATTTTAAGCGAACTGAGGCTAGATGCCCCGTAGCAAAACGGCTGCGGCGGCATTTGCCTCGGCCAGGGCCGAGTCGAGATCGTCACCAATCACGGTGACGTGACCCATCTTTCGGCCCTTGCGCGCCGACTTGCCGTA
>CAIKYE010000093.1 GCA_903831585.1 uncultured Micrococcales bacterium
CAGTGAGCCAGACCGAGCAACCGATTGTCACCCTGAACTCGGGGCAACTCATGCCGCAACTCGGGCTTGGCGTCTACAAGGTGAACCAAGATATCGCCGTGCAACTAGTTCAAGAAGCGCTCAGCATTGGTTATCGCCGAATCGACACCGCCGCGCTCTATGACAACGAGGCCGAGGTCGGGGCCGCGATTCGCAAGAGCGGTCTTGCCCGCGAAGAAGTCTTCGTAACCACAAAGATTTGGAATGACCGCCATGGATACTCCGAAGCGAAAGAGGCCATCCAAGAATCAGTCGATCGTTTGAACATCGACTATGTCGACATGATGCTGATTCACTGGCCGTGCCCCAAGCAAGACAAGTTCGTCGAAACCTGGCGAGCATTCGAAGAGGTGCTCGAAACCGGATTGGTTCGCGGCATCGGCGTCTCGAACTTCAACCAACCGTATCTCGAGAAGTTGCTTGCAAGTGCCAACGTGACACCGGCAATCAATCAGGTCGAACTGCACCCACAACTGGCACAAGACTCACTCCGCCACTTCAACAGCCGTCACGGCATTCGCACCGAGGCCTGGGCTCCGCTCGGCAGGGCGCGCTTTAACGACCACCCACTGCTAACTGAAATCGCCGAGTCGGTCAATAAGTCTGTCGCGCAGGTGATTATCCGCTGGCACCTGCAACTCGATAATCTTGTGATTCCAAAGTCTTCAAACCCAGATCGACTTGCCGAAAACTTTGATGTCTTCGATTTCGAATTGAGCCAGCACAACATGGCTCTGATTGCAACTCTTAACACCGAAACCAGAATCGCTACCAACCCCGACGACATGAACTAAGGACCAAAATGCGCGTACTCGTAACCGGAGCAACCGGACTCATCGGCACCGAAGTTATTCGGCAGCTAAAGGCTCGCGGCGATGAGGTAGTCACCATGGTTCGTCGCGCGCCAGAGAATGACACCCAGCGCGAATGGCAACCAGACCGCGGCTATCTTCAAGCGGGAACGCTCGATGGCATCGACGCCGTGGTGAACCTCGCCGGGGCTACCACCGGCAAACTTCCGTGGACCAAGAAATACAAGGATGAGCTCATCTGGTCGCGAGTTCGCGCCACCGAGTTATTGGTTGCCGCAATGCACGAGGCCAAGAAGCCTCCGAAGGTTTTTGTCTCGGGCAGCGCAAGCGGAATCTATGGCGACACCGGCGACACCCTGCTCGACGAAACCGCGCCAAAGGGCACCGGCTTTTTGTCTGACCTCGCTTTCGCCTGGGAACAGGCGGCGCTCAAGGCACCCGAGAAGGTTCGCGTGGTCTTGGCTCGCACAACTTTGGTTATGTCTCGCGAAAAGGGCGCTCTCGGGCGTTTGATGCCCTTGCTAAAACTTGGGGTTGCCGGGCCGCTTGGCTCGGGCAAACAGTGGTGGGCCTGGATAAGCCTGCAAGATGAGGCAGCGGCCATAATTCACCTGATCGACAGCAAGTCGGCAAAGGGTGCATTCAACATAACCGCACCCGAGCCGGCAACCTGTGCTCAGCTAATCGCTTCGCTCGGCAAAGCTCTTGGTCGGCCCACAGTCATTCCGGTGCCGGCATTCGCGCTTCGCCTGGTCTTTGGCGAGGGTGCCGATGAACTGCTGCTCTGCTCGCAAAAGATGTCGGCTCAGAAACTGCTCGACAGCGGCTTTGTGTTCAAGCACCCGAAGCTCGCCGATGCGGCTAATTGGGTTGTTGGCAAGTAAGTCTTAGGGATCCCAAACTAGAGGCTTGGCCCCGGGTGGCCGACCAGGTTTTGGTGAAGGCCACTTCGTTCAAATCTCGCCAAGACTGGCAAGAATGAAAAATCCCGCCGACGAATCGGCGGGATCTCTCGTGAAGAAAAGAAATTACTTCTTCTTTGCTACCTTGCGAGCTGCTGGCTTGCGCGCAGCAGTCTTCTTAGGAGCGGCCTTCTTAGCTGCTGGCTTGCGCGCAACAGTCTTCTTTGGTGCTGCCTTCTTAGCTGCTGGCTTGCGCGCAGCAGTCTTCTTTGCAACAGCCTTCTTAGCTGCTGGCTTGCGCGCAACAGTCTTCTTTGGTGCTGCCTTCTTAGCTGCTGGCTTGCGCGCAACAGTCTTCTTTGCAACAGCCTTCTTTGCAGCTGGCTTCTTTGCAACAGCTTTCTTAGGAGCTGCCTTCTTAGCTGCTGGCTTGCGCGCAACAGTCTTCTTTGCAACAGCCTTCTTTGCAGCAGGCTTCTTAGCTGCTGGCTTGCGCGCAACAGTCTTCTTTGCAACAGCCTTCTTTGCAGCAGGCTTCTTAGCAGCCGGCTTCTTAGCAGCTGGCTTCTTTGCGGCAGTCTTCTTGACTACCTTCTTGGTTACGGTCTTTACGGCCATGATTGTCCTTTTCTCGAGATCAACAGCTGCATCAGCAGCCTTCTTACCTATTTCTTGAGAGATGTCCTGAACTTCGTCCTGAACATCCTCTGCAATTGCCCGCCCGGTCTGCTGAACGCTCTTTACGTTTGCGTTCCAGACCTTCTTGACACGATCGAAAATTGCCACTCTTTTGTTCTCCTCAATGTGTTATTGCAGATACTCAAAAGCGTAGTGGAGTTGTGCACAAATCAATCGACACGCCGAATTTAGAAAAGTTTTTTTAAATGGCCCGGCGACGCTCGAGAATGCGATCTAGCTCTATCGAATCGAGTTTTTTCTCTGCGGCTTCCGACTTGCCAGATTCGATATCTGAAACCGTCGCTAGCGTGACCGACTCGAGCTCGCCAATTCGTCGTCTCAAACTCGACTCTGGCAGAGCCGTTGCCGTCCAGGCGCGCTCGTCAAAAAGTTGTTCGGCGGGCGCATCGCCAAGCGCTGACTCCCTTATGGAATAAGCCATGCGGGCCCGTTGCTCTTCTAATTGCTGCAGTGTCATAGCGGGTTGCTGTGCCGGTTTTCTGCGACTCGAACGCAGCGTAGATGCCGCGGTAAGAAACACAGCAGCAGCAGCCACAGTCAGCGCAAGCCACGAGAGATTTTCTACCGCTTTGAAAACCGAATAGACCGCGGTAGCAAAAGATATGACCAAGATGGCCGAAAAAAGGCGTCGAATTAGTCGAATATTTTTATTAAGAATTATTAATTGCGACACGCCGTTTTGGGCATTTTTTGAGGTGTTCGGCACTTTTTTCGAAAAGTTTCTACCAGAACTGGAAGCTTCGATATTCGGCTCGTCGCGCCTACCCCAGTTCGGAACGTAGACCAGAACATAAATCAAGACGGCAATTGCGAGCATCCAGCCGCCGTCTAGTGAGAAGTTCATGACTCAAAGATATGAGTCAGCTGCCAAAGTGCTCATCATTTTGCTCGGTGTGTTTAATCACTTTGGTAGAAAATGGGTAATTCATTTCACCCACCTGCTTTCGCAACCATCGGTTGAGCACCCCCGACTCGACCTCTTCGCGAGTTAGCGCAAACACGTAGTGATCTCGCCAAGCGCCGTTGATATGGATGAATCGTTCTTTGAGTCCTTCATATCTGAATCCGAGCTTTTCGACCACACGCAAACTAGAAACGTTTTCTGGGCGAATGTCGATCTCGATTCGATGAATTCCCACCGTGTTGAACAAATAGTCAGACACGAGCGCCACAGCAGTTGGCGTGATCTGTCGCCCAGCAACTTCGGGTGCAACCCAATAACCGATTACACAAGATGAAACCGAACCGAACAAAATATTTGCGACATTTAGTTGACCGACGATTACGCCATCTTCTTCAATCACGAACGGCAAGCAGGTGTTGCTATCCATCTGTCGCAACAGCGTGCGAATTTGCCCACGGATGTCGAACGAGTTTGGGCCCTCCGGGTTAGTTGCTTCCCAGGGTCGCAACCACTCGCGATTAGAAAGAATGAGTCTTTCCATGCTTTTCGAATCTTTCATTCGCACAAGACGCAGTCGAACATCGTTGTGAGTTAGAGCAAATGAAAGAGGCACGTGGCTAGATTAGTCGCATGACCGAATCTTCAGTAGCCGAAGCCAAGGCCTTGGTTCGAGCCGAGGTTCGAGCCGCCCGCAGCGCTCGCGAGACTTCGGCCGAAGAGTCAACTCGGCTGAGCGAGCAGCTCGGGCAGTATTGCCTCGACAACAAGGTGACAGTTGCGGCGGCCTACTTGCCGCTGCCTGGAGAGCCAAACATCTCTGAGTTTCTCTACTGGGCCAAGGGCAACGCAATCAGGCTGCTGATGCCAGTGGTAACCGGCCAGAGCCTGCGCTGGGTCGAGTTTGACTCTGAGACGCGAGTTGGCGAACTCGGCTTCGCTGAGGCAAGCGGCAAGCCGGCAGATCTCTCTGCGGCTGAAGTCATCTTCTTGCCGGCCCTATCAGTTGATTTAGCCGGCAACCGGCTTGGCCAAGGCAAGGGTTTCTACGATCGCTGCCTGCAGCAGCTGAGCAGCTCGAAGAAGCGAGCAAAGCTAGTGGCCGTGGTGTTCGACGAAGAAGTCAAACTGAGCCTGCCAACCGAGGCACACGACGAGAAAGTTGATGCCGCGGTGACGGCATCCAAGTTCGTTTGGTTTAGACGCTAGCTATTGCCAGTGCGGAGGCACATCGCCTCGAAGTCGATCGTCGTTGTTTACCGGACGATCTCCCCAGGCGGCATCGGTGTCTTCGAAGGCCTTCTCGTTTTCGAATAGCGGCATCGGTCGCTTTGAAACTTCGAGCCC
>CAIKYE010000094.1 GCA_903831585.1 uncultured Micrococcales bacterium
AAAGGGCGCTGGAGCCACAAGCCTCTCACTTGACATTGCGCCCTTCACTTTGATTGGAGCGACAACTCGCTCAGGCGTCTTGGCCAATCCCTTTCGCGATCGTTTTGGTTTCACTGCGAATCTCGAGTTTTATTCGAACGAGGAGCTAGAAGCGGTGCTTGATCGCGCGGCAAAGCGTTTGGATATCCGCGCGTTGCCGGCTGCCCTCGCCGCAATCGCAAAACGCAGCAGAGGAACCCCGAGAATCGCCAACCGCTTACTTCGTCGCGTTCGTGATTTTGCTCTGGTCAACAATTTCGTTGAGATTTCAGACGATGTCGCAAGGGAAGCACTGGAACTATTCGAAGTTGATCAGCTCGGCTTAGATCGACTTGATCGACAGGTTTTGACGGTTCTATGCACAAGCTACGCCGATAGGGCAGTCGGCATTTCTACCATTGCCGTCACTGTGGGCGAGGAGCAAGAAACTATCGAGGGCGTAGTTGAGCCTTTCCTAGTTAGGGCCGGTCTGGTAATTCGCACCCCAAAGGGCCGTGAAGCCACTGATGCGGCATACCGACACCTCGGTTTGAGGCCTTAGAACTGCTCGTCAAGGCTCTGAAAAGGTCTGCTTCGCCTATAATTGGCAAAGCGCCATTGCGCTCGATATCAGCTAACTAAAGTAGGCCACCTTGGAAAACATCATCCTGTTCGCAGCTCTTGCCGTTCTTATCTTGTTCATGTTCCGAAACAACAAAAAGCGCAAGCAGCAAGCCGAGGAACTTCAGGGTTCTATTGCCGTTGGAGCGAATGTGATGCTAACCAGCGGCATTTACGGGAGAATCACAGCCATTGACGGCGACAAACTAGTAATCGAATCAACTCCTGGCACTAGCCTGAGCGTCGTGAAGCTGGCTGTTCGAGAGATCATTGCCAAGGATGTCGCTGTTACCAAGACGGCGAGTAAGTCGACCAAGCCTGCTGCAAAGACTGCTGCGAAGCCTGCGACTGCAGCCAAGAAGACCGCGAAGTAAGCGAAGGATCGAAATTGGCTTCATCTGTAACTAAACCAGCACGCAAAAAACTTGCCTGGTTGTTGGCCATGGTTGTTGGTTTTGCCGGCCTCATCGGACTTGGCATTTCGACTAACACTGCCGGTGCAACCTTCGTTCCCGAGCTAGCGCTCGACCTTCAGGGTGGAACTTCGATTATTTTGTCACCTTCGGTTGCCGAGGGAGAAACCATTTCTGCAGAACAACTCAGTCAGGCAGTTGCCATCATCCGTGCTCGCGTTGACTCAACCGGTGTTTCGGAATCAACAATCACGACATCGGGCAATAGCAACATCGTGGTTGAGATTCCAGGTGTTCCTTCAGAGACGACACTCCAGCTAATTAAGAGCAGCGCGAAACTCGAATTTAGGCCCGTGCTAATTGCTTCTGCCGGAACTGCAGCCCAGGTTGGTGGAGAAACAAATACCGGTTCTGCAAGTCCATCGGCTTCTGCGAGCGCTTCAGTACCTCCAGTTGTCACTCCTAGCGTCGCACCGACCGATGGCAGCGATTTGAACTGGGTAAGTGCAGAACTCAGAACCAAATTTGACGCTTTCGATTGCTCCACTCAGTTCAGAGCACCGGGGCAGGTGGACGATCCAAAAGTTCCACTAATCACCTGTGACCAGGGCCGCTTTCAGAAATACATTCTCGGACCGGTTGAACTCGATGGCACCAACATCTCCGATGCCTCTGCCGGCACCATAACCACTTCAACTGGCGCAGCCACAAACGAGTGGGCCGTTAACCTTCAGTTCGACGCAGAGGGAACCACCACATTCAGTAACGTCACTTCACGCTTGTTTCCGCTCGAGAGCCCGAGAAATCAATTTGCGGTAACGCTTGATGGCTACGTAATCACAGACCCTCAGGCTAAGGCCGTTATCACAAACGGTTCAGCACAGATCACCGGTGGATTCACAAAAGAGTCTTCTAAGGGTCTTGCAGATCAGTTGAAGTACGGTTCACTTCCAATTGGCTTTGAGGTTCAAAGCCAAGAAAACATCTCGGCAACCCTTGGTAGCGAATCACTCAGAAGTGGTCTTCTAGCGGGCCTAATCGGTCTACTGCTCGTCGTGGTTTACTCCTTTTTCCAGTACCGTGCTCTAGCGGCAGTGACCGTTGGCTCGCTGATTGTTGCCGCACTGCTTGCCTATCTTTGTATTGCTCTGCTTTCATGGCGACAGGGATACAGGCTCTCCCTTTCTGGTGTGGCTGGTCTGATCGTTGCGATTGGTATTACCGCCGACTCCTTCATCGTCTACTTCGAGCGTGTGAGAGACGAACTTCGCGATGGGCGAGCTCTTAGTACAGCGGTAGACGCGGCTTGGACTCGAGCAATTCGTACCATCCTGGTGTCTGACGGTGTCAGCATGCTCGCGGCCGTCGTTCTATTCACCCTGACCGTAGGTAGCGTGAAGGGCTTTGCGTTCACACTCGGTCTAACCACACTTGTTGACCTAGCTGTTGTGGTCCTCTTCACCCATCCGATTCTTCAGATTCTTGCTCAACGCAAGTTCTTTAGTTCTGGGCACAAGTGGTCGGGCTTCGATTCCAAGGCACTTGGCGGTTCAATTTACCTGGGTCGCGGCAAGTTTGCGGTTTCGAATCGTGTCAGTGACGCACAAAAGGGCAAGGCTTCGAAGGAAGCCGAAAAACGCCAGACAATTGCAGAGCGAAAAGCTGCCCAGGCGAACGAGAGTGGAGCGCAGAAATAATGTCTAGATTTGGTGACTTCGGAAACGATCTTTACAGTGGCGCGAGGTCAATCGATTTCGTAGGGCGCAGAAAGATTTTCTACATCATTGCTCTCGTGATGATCGCACTTGCTGTTGCTCTTCCGGCGGCAAGAGGTGGATTCAACTTCGGAATCGAATTCCGTGGAGGATCTGAGTTTCGCGTGAGCGGCGTAGAACAAACCCAACAGCGAGTCGCAATTGATGCGGTTCAATCAGTTGTGGCAGAAGCCAACCCATCGGTCACAGCGGTTGGCACAAGTGACCTTCGAGTTCAAACCGAACAGCTTTCACCGACCGAATCTGAAGAGGTTCGAGTTGCATTAGCAAACGCGTTTAATATCAACTCGTCATCGGTAGCCAGTTCGTTCATCGGTGCAAACTGGGGAGCTGACATTACATCGAAAGCGTTCTTCGGTCTGCTTGTCTTCGTGGTCATAGCTTTCGTGCTTATGGCTATCTACTTCAGAACCCTGAAGATGTCATTCGCGGCAATGATCGCGCTATTCCATGACCTGATTTTGACTGCTGGCATATATGGAGCGCTTGGCTTCGAAGTTACCCCGGCAGCCGTAATCGGTTTCCTAACGATTCTCGGTTACTCGCTTTATGACACCGTCGTCGTTTTCGACAAAATTCGTGAGAACACCTTCGAGGTTGAGTTCAGCGAGACAGCAACCTTTGCCGAACGCGTAAATCTAGCTATCAACCAGACGCTCGTGCGCTCGATCAACACATCTGTGGTGGCCGTCCTGCCTGTGGCCTCTATTCTGTTTATCGGAGCGGTCTTGCTAGGAGCTGGAACGCTTAGAGACATTGCTCTCGCGCTGTTCATCGGCATCATCGTCGGAACATACTCAACCATTTTCATTGCGGCTCCGGTGTATTCGCACCTTCGTGAGGGCGAGTCAAAGTACGTTAGCGCTGCCAAGAAGGTGCTCTCTAGTCGTTAGGCTTAAGACTTATTCATAGGAGTAAGTCGTGAGTGACCCAACGCCAACAACGAGCATCGGCAGCCTGAAGGGCATGTTGCCCAGGCTGTTCTCGAAGCATGGCGCTTACACGACCGCATTGGCCGAAGTCGTTCGACTCGCCAAGCTGAACCACCCCAAGGGCGATGTTTCAATTGTCGAACGAGCCTTCGTCGCCGCAGAACTGGCACACAGAGATCAACTGCGCAAGAGCGGCGAACCCTACATAACGCACCCCTTGGCAGTGGCACAAATTCTTGCTGAGTTGGGTATTGGCCCAATTACCTTGGCGGCTGCACTATTGCATGACACCGTTGAAGACACCGACTACAAGCTAGACCAGCTAGAAAAGGATTTCGGTGCTGAGGTTGCCATGCTTGTCGATGGTGTCACTAAGCTCGACAAAGTTAAGTTCGGAGACCATGCGCAGGCCGAGACCGTTCGAAAGATGGTTGTTGCGATGTCTAGGGACATTCGTGTTTTGGTAATCAAGCTTGCCGATCGTCTACACAATGCACGAACTTGGGGCTTCGTTCCAGAAGAGACAGCCAGGCGCAAGGCGCAAGAGACATTAGAGATTTATGCTCCGCTTGCGCATCGACTTGGAATAAGCACAATCAAGTGGGAACTAGAAGATATTTCGTTCTCGGTGCTTTACCCCAAGGTTCACGAAGAGATTGTCAATCTGGTAGCACAGCGTGCACCTCAACGAGAAGAATTCATTGCCACGATTCTGAGTGAAATCGACGAAGACCTCAAAGAGAACAAGATTAAGGGAAGCGTAGCTGGCCGTCCTAAGCAGTATTACTCGATATATCAAAAGATGGTGGTTCGCGGCCGCGAATTCGATGACATTTATGACCTGGTAGGCATTCGCGTTCTCGTGACGTCAATTCGAGACTGCTATGCGGTGCTCGGTGCTATCCACGCAAGGTGGAACCCGGTTCCAGGCCGCTTCAAGGATTACATCGCTATGCCCAAGTTCAATCTCTACCAGTCCCTTCACACAACTGTCATCGGTCCAAAAGGTAGATCAGTCGAGATTCAAATTCGTACCCAAGAGATGCACCAACGAGCCGAATACGGTGTAGCGGCTCACTGGAAGTACAAGGAGCAAGCTGGCAAGACCGGTGAGGTGGCCGACGAAGATCTAACCTGGTTAAAGCATCTGACCGACTGGCAGGCCGAGACTCAAGACCCCAGCGAGTTTCTCGACTCACTGCGATTCGAGATCGGTGCCAAAGAGGTCTATGTGTTCACACCAAAGGGCAAAGTAATCGGCCTAACGGGTGGCGCAACTCCGGTCGATTTCGCCTATGCGGTTCACACTGATGTTGGCCATCGAACCATGGGTGCCAAGGTCAACGGCCGTCTTGTTCCGCTGGAAACTCCGCTTAATTCTGGCGACGTTGTCGAGATTTTCACGAGCAAATCTATCGAAGCTGGACCGTCAAAAGACTGGCTCAATTTCACGAAGTCACCTCGAGCCAGGGCGAAAATCAAGCAGTGGTTTAGCGCCGAGCGACGTGAAGATGCGGTTGAGCAGGGCAAAGAGTCAATCGCAAAGGCTATGCGCAAGCACAATCTTCCGCTACAGAAGATGATGTCCGGCGAATCGTTGCTCACGCTCGCGCAGGATCTCAAGTTGGCTGATGTTGAGTCGCTTTTTGCCGCGGTCGGAGAGGGTCACATATCTGCTCAGCAGGTCGTCGAGAAGATTACGGCGTCGCTTGCCACCGATTCTGACGCCGCCGAGGCGGTATTCGAGTTGCCTAACCGGACCGGCTCTGCCAGACGCGACCGCCAGGGCTCATCGGGAATTTTGGTTAGGGGAGATGCCGATGTGATGGCAAAACTCGCCCGATGCTGCACGCCCGTGCCCGGTGATCCAATCATGGGATTTGTTACGCGCGGCAGTGGTGTTTCGGTTCACAGAAACGACTGCAGGAACGTTGAACAGCTGAGACTCGAACCGGAGCGTCTCATGGATGTTTCTTGGGCTGAAAACTCTAAGTCGCTATTTCTTGTGCAGATTCAGATTGAAGCGCTTGACCGGGGCGGTCTTTTGAGCGACGTGACTCGTGTGCTAAGCGAGCATCATGTGAACATTCTTTCGGCGTCGGTTTCGACGCGAAGTGACAGAGTTGCCCTCAGTCGTTTTGTCTTTGAAATGGGAGACGCGAACACTCTCGAGCACCTGCTAAATGCAGTGCGTCGAATAGAAGCTGTCTATGACGTTTATCGCGTCAACAACGGCTAGTTAGCCGCCGTCTTCACGGTTTCTAACCAAGCCTTGCGTGCGGCAAGTGCTTCGTTGGCAGCAGCGATCTTCTTCTGGTCGTTCGTCGCTGTGGCGGCCTTTAGAGCAGCTTCGAGCTTCTCAATTGCCGATTCCAGCTGCGTGATGACCGAATTGCTTCGATCTATCGAGGCTGGATCGCTCTTTCGCCAGTGGTCTTGCTCTGCGGTGCGAACTCGAGACTCGATGTTGCGCAACTTGTCTTCAACCTCGCGAACCTTGTCTTTCGGAACTTTGCCAATCTTTTCCCACTTCTTTTGAAGCTCCTGCAGCAATCTTTTGGCTTCGTCCAGTCCCTTGCTGGCGTCAATGGTCGAGTAGGTCTTTATGAGTTCAAGTTTTGCCGCCAGGTTCGCACTCTGCTCGCCAGTCTCATTTGAGACCACAACCTGTCGCGCTGAATAGATCTTGTCTCCGGCAGCCTTGAACCTTGCCCAGAGAACGTCGTCAGACTTTCCAGGCGTTCTGCCAGCGGCTTTCCACTGGTCTAGAAGTTTGCGGTAGGCGGTGGTTGCGTCTGAGCCATCTGCAGCGAGCTTCTCGGCTTGTTCGACAATCGCATTTTTGTTTGCCCGCACAGCCTTGTTGGCTGAATCTAATCCTGCGAAGTAGGCGCGCTTCGCTGTTTCGAATTTAGTTCGCGCAACAGAGAAGCGTTTCCAAATTGGATCAGCGTCAGACTTTGAAACCTTCGCGCCATTTTTTTGCAGCTCTTGCCAATCGACGAACAGCTTGGCCATCTTTTCGGCCGATTGCTTCCACTGGGTTTTTGCTTGATCCTGGTTAGCAATCGCTTCGGCGGCCTCCGCGATGTCGGTTCTTAGTTTTAGGGCGGCGGCTCCGGCTTCTTTGTTGGCCGCGCTTCGCTTAGCCGATAGCTCAGCGATCTTCGGCTCTAGAGCGGCAACGCGAGAGCGCAAATTGTTGAGGTCTCCGACAGCGTTCGGCGTTACCAGGTCTGCAGACAATTTCTTTACTTGGGCAGAAAGATTTGGAGCTGCAACGTTGTTTTTGATTCTCTGCTCGAGAATACGAACCTGGGCATCTAGATCTGCAAACTTGTTTTCGAAGAAAGCAAGGGCTTCTTCGGGTTTGACATTTGGATACTGACCAACTTTTCGTTCAGAACCTAATTCGAGAACGTATACGTTGTTCTCTTCGTCGACTCGACCGAATTTAATTGCTGACATGGTTAGCTCCTTTTGCTAGACGCTTTCGCGTTCGTTTACAGTCTGTTTAGTTTAGAACTATGTCACCGAGCTTGGTTTCGACCGCAGGCCTGCCATCACTAGCATTAGCCGAACCGGCCTGTACTCCTGCATCGATAATCGGCTTCAAGCCGTCTAGACCATTAGTCACACGACCGAAGACCGTGTAGTCAGGCAAGAGGTTGGTGTCTCCGTAGACGATGAAAAACTGCGAGCCGTTTGAGTAGGGCGAGCCCGAGTTGGCCATTGCCAAAACTCCAGTCTCATAAACAGCTGTTCCGGCGGCTGTTGCCACGGGCGGGTTCTCGATCGGGCCGAATGAATAACCAGGGCCGCCAGTTCCCGTTCCGGTTGGGTCTCCGCACTGCAAGACAAACAAACCCGCAGTGGTGAGTCGGTGGCAAGGGACATCCTTGAAGAATCCCTTGCGCGATAGCTTAATGAAGTTTGCGGTTGCCTGGGGGGCCTTGTCTCCGAAGAGCTCAATTTCGAGTTTTGCGTTGTTCACCATCATGGAGCCACTCCAAACACGCGACTCGGCAATGGCTGGGTCTGGCACGAGAGCAGAATTTGTTTCGCTTGCAGAAGGACTTGCCGATGGTGTTGGCTCTGCCTCGACGACCTGAGAGACCTGCTGGCTAGACCAGATTAGTTGCGAGGTTACGGTGACCGCCAAAACAGCAACACCAAGCAAGAAGGCGACTCTATTGTCGCGAACTTTGCGCTGTGCTTGCTTCTCGCGAAGCTGCTGCTTCTGCTCGTATTCAGCCAACTTATTAGATGTGCTGCTGAACAGATTCTGCTGCTTCTTTTTCGATGCCACGATTTTCCTCCAGGATGTGTAGACCAGCCAATTTTACGCACTTCAGAGAGCCTTGTCGGCGAGTAATCTTGAAAAATGACCGAAAGCATTTTCGATGGATTGGCCCCGCTGGCTGCTCGCATGCGGCCGCGCAGTCTTGATGAAATTGCGGGGCAAGAGCACATCCTTCGAAAGGGTTCGCCGCTTTATCAACTGGCACAGCCAGAAGGCGAAAAGAGTTACGCGAGCACTACTAGCGTCATTCTGTGGGGTCCACCTGGAACAGGGAAAACCACTATGGCGCAGGTTATAGCTCGAACTAGCAGAAGAAAGTTCACTGAACTTAGTGCAGTGTCTAGCGGCGTTAAAGATGTTCGAGAGGCCATCGATAGAGCGCGACTAGATAGGGAATCGTTCGGCACCAGCACGATCCTCTTTTTAGACGAAATCCACCGGTTCTCAAAGGCCCAGCAAGACGTTTTGCTTCCGGCAGTGGAGTCGGGCTGGGTGGTTTTAATTGCGGCGACGACCGAAAACCCAAGTTTCTCGGTGATCAGCCCTCTGTTATCCCGATCGCTACTGCTCACACTGAACCCGCTGTCTGAAACTGAGCTCATCACCTTGATTCACAGGGCGGTTGAAGACTCGCGAGGTCTTCGAGGCAAAGTCGTGGTCAACGAAGAGGTTGCAGCTCAGATTGCCATGCTCTCGGGTGGAGACGCTCGCAAGGCGCTCACAATTCTCGAAGCGGGGGCGCAGGCTTTACTTGCTGAAGGTGCTAACGATCAACTAACGCTCGAAATGGTCGAAAAGTCGATAGACCGAGCACTGGTTAGGTACGACGCTAACGGCGATCAGCACTACGACGTCATCAGCGCATTCATAAAGTCTGTTCGAGGCAGCGATACCGACGCGGCTCTGCATTACCTAGCCAGAATGGTTGAGGCCGGTGAGGATTCCAGATTCATCGCTAGGCGGCTGATCATTTTGGCAGCCGAGGACATCGGCCTTGCAGACCCGAGCGCTCTGACCCTAGCGGTCTCTGCCGCCGAGGCCGTCGCCATGATTGGCATGCCAGAGGGTCGCATCCCACTGGCCGAGGCAACTATTTATCTGTGCCTGGCACCGAAGTCGAATTCGGCCTATCTGGCAATAAACAGCGCGATCGCCGATGTCAGGGCGGGCAAATCGGGTCAGATTCCCAACGCCCTTCGCAGTTCAAATTACCCAGGTGCCCGACAGGCAAGCGGAGCTGGAGTTGGCTACCGGTATCCTCACGACGACAAGCGCTCGGTGGTTGAGCAGGCTTATCTAGATGGCAAGGTTGCCGGGTCGGTTTACTACGAACCGAAGGAACTTGGAGCCGAAAAGGAACTCGGGGAGCGATGGTCGAAGTTGCGAGCCATCATCCGTGACTTTAGAAAATAGCCCCAAACCCTTTATTTGAGCGCGAAGCCTTGCTAAACTTTGAAGGTTGCCGACTAGAGCAAATTCGTGGCTGCGAATTGCTTGCACGGTGCGATTTGTCTAATAGCCAGACGAATCCGTGGCAAAAGGTTCGACCTCTCGATCCGCTTTTGTGAACAAACTAAACGCTATTGAGCTCCGGCTCACTGAAAGGAACACGTGTCAAAAACAACACGTACTCGCAGCAAGACTCGCTTGTCGCGCGCACTAGGCATCGCACTAACCCCAAAAGCCGCCAAGTACCTCGAAAAGCGTCCATACGCTCCTGGTGAGCACGGCCGCACCAAGAAGAAGCAGGACAGCGACTTTGCCGTTCGTCTTCGCGAGAAGCAGCGCCTACGCGCTCAGTACGGAATTCGTGAAGCTCAGCTTCGCAAGACTTTTCAAGAGGCCAAGCGTGCCGAAGGCCTAACCGGTGAGAACCTGGTTGAGCTTCTCGAAATGCGCCTTGACGCTGTTCTTCTGCGCGCAGGTATTGCTCGCACAATTGCGCAGTCACGCCAGATGGTTGTTCACCGTCACATCTTGGTAAATGGCGAGCGCGTAGACCGTCCATCTTTCCGCGTAAAGCCTGGCCAAATGGTTCACGTTCACCCAAAGAGTGAATTGACCGAGCCTTTTCAGGTCGCTGCAGCAGGCGGACACGTTGATGTTCTTCCACCGGTTCCTGGTTACATCGACGTTCAGCTAGACAAGCTACAGGTCACCCTTGTTCGCCGCCCAAAGCGCGCCGAAGTTCCGGTTACCTGTGAAGTTCAGCTAGTCGTCGAGTACTACGCGGCTCGATAGTAGATTCGGTAGATTCTCGGATGAGTGGCGGAGACATCGCGGCAATTATCGCAGCTGGAGCATTCGTGCTTCTTGTGATATTCACCGGCGTTCCCCTGATTAAATTGGGTGGCTTGATCGATGAGACTCGCGACTCAGTTCGCGGATTGAACGAGACCGTCACTCCACTGCTTACCGAGGTCACCACTACGGTTACTGAAACCAATAAAGCTCTTGCAAAGATCGATGTCATCACCGAGAACGTTGTTGACGTAACAACCAACATCAACTCTCTGGTGGCTGTTTTCAGTGCCTCAGTTGGAGCGCCGCTTTTGAAACTTGCCGGCCTAACCAAGACCTTGAGATCAGCGCTCATGGGAAAGAAGAAGTAATCATGAAGAAATTGTTCTGGTTCACAACGGGAATCGCCGCCGGACTTGCGGTAGCAAAGCAGTTGCGCGAAAACCCTGAAGCTAAGGCAGCTTTCGACGATGCCGCCAAGCGCGCTCGTGCAATCGGCGAATCTTTTACAACAGGCTTTAGGGAGCGCGAGAGCGAACTGAAGCGTACTTCTGGCACTGCAAAAGTTGCTGCCAAGAAGGCTCCTGCGGCAAAAACCGCCTCAAAGAAGCCTGCAGCCAAGAAGCCAATTTCTAAAAAGCCGGCAGTCAAAAAGACCGTCGCCAAGCCTTCAGCGAAGTAATGCAGACCGCCGAAATCGCCCGGCGCTGGCTCAACTTCTTCGAAAAGAAGCAGCACACAGTGGTTCCGAGCGCTTCGCTAATCAGCGAAGATCCGACACTTTTATTCACTGTTGCAGGCATGGTGCCATTTATTCCCTACATGTCGGGCCTTGTGCCAGCGCCTTACCAAAGAGCAACCAGCGTGCAGAAGTGTGTTCGAACGCTAGACATCGAAGAAGTTGGCAAAACCACTCGTCACGGAACTTTCTTTCAAATGAATGGAAACTTCTCATTCGGCGACTACTTCAAACCCGAGGCGATTGCCTACGCTTGGGAATTCCTTACCGGATCCCGTGAATCGGGTTGCCTAGAGCTCGACCCGCAACTGCTCTGGGTCACCGTATATCAGGACGACGACGAAAGCATTGCTCTTTGGCGAGAGATAGCAGACATTCCAATCGAGCGAATTCAACGCAGAGGAATGAAGGACAACTACTGGTCGACTGGTCAGCCAGGGCCAGCAGGGCCCTGTTCTGAGATCTACTACGACCGCGGGCCGGCATACGGGCGCGAAGGTGGACCCGAGGCAGACGAAGATCGTTACATTGAAATCTGGAACCTGGTTTTCATGCAATACGAACGCGGAGCCTCTCTTGGCGGCGACAACTTTGAGATCCTTGGGGAACTTCCAAAGAAGAACATCGATACAGGCATGGGTCTCGAGCGAGTTGCGTTTTTGATGCAGGGTGTTGAGAACCTTTACGAAATTGATCAGGTACGCCCAGTTCTCGACTTGGCGGCGGCGCTTAGCAAAAAGACTTACGGAGCATCGGTCGAGGATGATGTTCGACTTCGCGTTGTGGCCGATCACGTTCGAAGTGCTCTAATGCTCATCTGCGATGGCGTTACTCCAGCCAACGATGGCAGGGGTTATGTGCTGCGCCGACTCATGCGTCGAACTGTTCGTGCCATGAGACTGCTCGGTGTTGAAAGCGATACGTTTGCTCAGCTATTCACGGCATCCAAAGACGCCATGCGCGACGCTTATCCAGAATTGGATCGTGAATTCGATCGAATTCTTCGAGTAGCACTCGCAGAAGAGGAAGCATTCCTGCGCACCCTTGTCGCTGGAACTGTCGTTCTGGATGAAGCTGTTGCAAGTTCAAAGCTCAACAAGAGTGGAAAGATCTCTGGCGAGACAGCTTTCCTTCTGCACGACACCTATGGATTTCCAATCGATTTGACTCTCGAGGTAGCCGAAGATGCCGGTCTCTCGGTCGATCGAGACGGTTTCAAGAGCCTTATGGACGAACAACGCGATCGCGCCAAGGCCGATGCTAGAGAAAAGAAGTTAGGCGGCACTGACCTGACTGTCTACGCGGCTTTTCGCCAAATGGGAACGACTAGGTTCACCGGCTACGAAGAGCTAGAAACAAGTGCAAAGATTCTCGGGTTAATCGCCGATGGTCTGGATAGTAAGTTTTCAAAGGCCGGAGATGTAGTAGAGGTAATTCTCGATCAGACATCGTTCTACGCTGAATCAGGTGGCCAGGATTCCGACGCCGGTGTAATCGCTGGTGACGGTTTCGAACTAGAAGTCCTCGACGTGCAAAAACCGGTGAAGGGTCTAGTAAGTCACAAGGTTTTGGTTCGCAAGGGTGAAATTCACGTCGGTCAAGCCGCCGAGACCCGAGTCGACGCAGATTGGCGACTTGGCGCTGCTCAAGCCCACTCGGCCACTCACGTCGTGCACGCCGCATTGCGTCAAGTGTTAGGCCCAGAGGCCCTTCAGTCTGGCTCATACAACAAGCCCGGATACATGCGACTCGATTTCTCTTGGGCGCAATCGCTTAGTCACGAGACAAAATCAGAAATCGAAGAGATTTCAAACCAGGCCATTCGCCACAACCTAGCGGTAAGTGCCCAGTTCATGACGATCGAAGAGGCGAGGCAATTTGGTGCTATCGCCCTGTTTGGTGAAACCTACGACGAGAGCGTTCGTGTTGTTCAAATAGGTGGTCCTTGGTCACGCGAACTTTGCGGTGGAACACACGTTTCAAGAAGCTCACAAATCGGGCTGGTCTCGATTCTCGGTGAGTCTTCTGTTGGCTCGGGTTCAAGACGCGTCGAAGCGCTAGTTGGCATAGAAGCTTTTAGATCGCTATCGCTGGAGCGAGCTATGGTTTCTAGAATCTCTGACCTGGCTAAGGTGCCGCGCGAGTCTGTTGAAGACAAGTTTCAGTCGATGCTAGAAGAGTTGAAAGCCGCTCAGCGCAAGCTAGCTTCTCTTCAATCAGCTCATTTGGCAACGCTAGTGCCAAGCATTGTCGCAGAGGCTCAGAAAATCGGTGACATGCTCTTTGCTTCGAAATTCATTGGAGATGCAACTTCAGTAGATGACATCCGCAATCTAGCTGTTTTGTTGAGAGACAAAATGGGGCAGCAGCCTTCTGTCGCGGTGATTATTGCTTCGGTCGATTCGAAGCCGATGCTCGTGGTCGCCATTAACCAAACTGCACAGGCATCGGGTGTTCACGCCGGAAACCTTGTGAAGTTGGCTAGCGCTGTCCTGGGTGGCGGTGGCGGTGGAAAAGCTGACATTGCCCAGGGTGGTGGCCAGGACCTCACAAAAATTGAATTGGCCGAAGCCGCAATTAAGAACTCACTCAGCGAGTAACCGTGCGCTCAGGCCGTCGAATAGCTCTTGATGTTGGCAAAGCCCGCATCGGCGTTGCGATGAGTGATTTTCATTCGATCGTTTCGACCCCGCAGCCGTTCATAAAGCGTGATGAAACTAGTTCAATCTCGACCGCGATTGATCTCATTCAATCGCACGAAGCCATAGAGGTGTACGTTGGGCTTCCTTTGAATCTTAAATCCAATTTCACTGAGTCAACTAACGACTGCTTGGCATTCGCCAAAGAGCTCCAAGGCCTCTTGTCAATCGATGTTCGAATGGTAGATGAACGCTTCACCACAACCCTTGCGAGTGAATCGCTGCGAGCCGCAGGAAAGAATTCGATCGGCCAGCGGGCGTTCATAGATTCGGCTGCAGCTGCCGTCATACTTGACATAGCGCTCGAACACGAGAAAGCGACTGGTCTAGCAGCAGGTATTAGGGTGATGGATTTTGGCAATGAAGTCTAAATTCGCTAGGCGACGTTTAGTTGCGGTTCTCGCTGTCGTTTCACTGCTCGCCGCAATTTTGGTTTACAGCAATCGCGGATCCATTCGCAATGCCTTAGATGCCCTGAGCGGAGCAGACTACTCCGGCGGAGGCAGCGGTTCTGTTGTGCTCGAGATTAAGGCGGGTGACGATGGCGCGATAGTGGCTCAGGAACTCGTGGATCTAGATGTGGTGAAAACCTATCGCGTTGTTTACCAGCTAATAGTTTCTCGAAACGTAGTTTTTTATCCTGGCAGTTACACTCTGAAATTGCAGATGAGTTCTCCGGCAGCGCTAGACGCACTTGCCGACCCCAGTAATCGAATTTCTAACAAGGTGACAATCCGTGAGGGGCTTCGAATTGGACAGGTGCTCAGTGCTCTCGCTAAAGCTACTTCTATACCGGTTGCCGACCTAACCAGTGCTAGCAAAGACCTATCGGGTATCGGCATTCCGGGCTCTGAGATTAGCGCCGAGGGCTGGCTTTTCCCCGCCACATACGACTTTGATCCGAGTCTCACTGCCTCTGAAGTGCTTCGCATAATGGTTGATCGAACCAAACAAGAGCTAATTCGCTACGAAGTTGCTCCAAAAGACTGGCACCGAGTGTTGACGATGGCCGCCCTCGTGCAAAAGGAAGCTCGCCTGCAAGCCGACTTCTACAAGGCTGCTCGGGTGTTTCAAAACAGAATCGACCAGGGCATGCTGCTTCAGTCCGACGCAACCGTTAGCTACGGTGTAGGCGGTTCAACCGTTTCGACTTCGGCAGCGGAGCGTGCGGATGCAAACCGTTACAACACCTACAGGTACCTCGGTTTGCCAATTGGACCGATTGGAGCTCCCGGTTCGATTGCTATCGATGCAGCGCTCAACCCCGCTCAGGGCGATTGGCTGTTTTTCTGCACGGTAAATCTAAAGACCGGAGAGACGGTGTTTAGCGAGACTTATGCCGAACACCAAAAGGCAGTTCGTCAATGGCGCGCTTGGATGCTTGAGAACCCCGGCTATGACTAAACAGTTTGCTGTGGTTGGAAGCCCGATTGAACATTCAAAGTCGCCGATAATTCACCAATGTGCGTACCGCGTGCTAGGTCTTGACTGGAATTACTCTGCCGTCGAGATAACCGAGGGCCGACTTAGGCAATTCGTCGAGACAGTTGACGATAACTGGCAGGGTCTTAGCGTCACAATGCCTTTGAAACTTGAAGCGACCCGATTGGCTAAGAATCTCGACGAGGTTGCCGAGTTGACGGGCATCACAAATACTTTGCTGAAACTCGAAGACGGCTGGCGTGGCTTCAACACTGACGTCTATGGCATTCAGAAAGCTCTCGAGGGCCCACTGAGTCAGGAGCGACCGGCGGTGACGATAATCGGATCGGGTGCAACTGCGTTGTCAGCCGTTTTTGCAGTGCACCTGTCTAATCCCGCATCCGAAATATCCCTCATTGCCAGAAATCGCCAAGCGGCAAAAGAAGTAATGCTGAGGGCCGCGAAAGCGGGTTTCAAAATCAAATTGAAGACCTTCAGGCTCTTTGGGTTCAAGGTCAGTCGTGCCGACATTGTCATATCGACCCTTCCAAGCTCAACTCTAGACAAGTTTGCGACTCGGATAGGCCGGCGATTTGCCGCGAAACCCAGGGGAGTGTTGCTCGATGTTGCCTACCACCCGTGGCCGAGCAAATTCGCATCGGCGTGGCAGTCAAATTCGTTACAGGTCGTCAGCGGCATCGAGATGCTCATCTTTCAAGCCATAGCCCAGATCAGGATTTTTACCTCGGTTGATAGCGGGCAGGAACTCCCTAACGAACGGGCCGTCGAGCTAGCGATACGCGATTCACTCGGTCTTATCTAGACCTCGCCACTTGCTTGTGGCAGACTTGAGAAATGTTGCGTTGGTTAACCGCTGGTGAATCTCATGGGCCCGAGTTGGTTGCCATTCTTGAGGGCCTTCCGGCCGGAATACCCGCTAGCACCGTTATGGTGCAGTCTGCCCTAGCGAGACGACGACTCGGATACGGTCGCGGTGCTCGAATGAAGTTTGAGCAAGATAATGTCTCGTTCAGCGGCGGTGTTAGACATGGGCTGACAATGGGTGGACCGGTTGCCATATGCATCGAGAACACCGAGTGGCCCAAGTGGCAAGAAATCATGTCTGCCGACCCAATCACCGAACCCCTCGAAGGTGCCCGTGCCGAGCCATTGACGAGACCTAGACCTGGACAC
>CAIKYE010000095.1 GCA_903831585.1 uncultured Micrococcales bacterium
GAGGCCCGCGTTCTAATGCTTGCTTCGAACAACATCTTGAAGCCGTCTGACGGCCGCCCGGTTGCTGTTCCTACCCAGGACATGATCATCGGTCTTTACCACCTAACCGGTGACAAAGACGGAGCGATTGGTGAGGGCCGAGCATTCGGTTCAATCGCCGAGGCAATTCTTGCGCACGACATGTTGAACAAGACCACTAAGACCGGTCTCGACATTCAGGCCAAGGTTCGCATCCGTTTGAATGGTGAGCTAAAGACCACGACTCTCGGAAAGGCTTTGTTCAACGAAGCGCTTCCAGAGGCGTTCCCTTACTACGACGGCCAGGTTGGAAAGAAAGAGATCGAGCGCATCATCACCGATCTCGTTGAGAAGTTTCCACGCACCGAAGTTGCACAGACTCTTGATCGCGTCAAGGATGCAGGTTTCCACTGGGCTACCCGTTCGGGTGTCTCGATGGCAATCTCAGATGTGAACTTCGACGCCGACGGCAAGTTCGACAAGGAGCGCGAAGCGCTAATTGTTAAGGGCGAGAAGGAGCACACAAAGATTCAGGAGAAGTTCGACCTCGGTGGAATTTCTGAATCAGAGCGTGTAGACAACCTCGGTGCCCTTTGGAACGACTACACCAAGCAGATTGCAACATTGCTTGAGAACTCGCTGCCAAAAGACAACGCAATCTACAAGATGGTTACCTCGAAGGCTCGTGGAAACTGGATTCAGATTCGTTCGATCATGGGTATGCGTGGCCCGGTGACCAAGTCATCTGGTGAGTTTGCTGCTATGCCTGTTAAGGGAAACTACCTAATCGGTCTGACCGCTAACGAGTACTTCGTTAACGCGACCGGTGCTCGTAAGGGTAACGCTGACACCGCGATGAAGACTGCGGCTGCCGGTTACCTAACTCGTCGTCTAGTTGACGTTGCGCAGGATGTAATCATTCGCATCGAAGACTGTGAAACCACGCGTGGAATCGTCAAAGACGACTTCCGCAAGGTTGACGAGAACGGCACTGTTGAGTGGAGCGAGAACAAGCTGGAGCTTTCAGTCTTGCACCGCACACTTGCAGAAGACATCACCGCTGGCAAGACCGTTATCGCGAAGGCAGGCTCGTCAATCGACCAGCACGTCATCGCGGCAATCAAGGCCAACGACATCGAGTCGGTCAAGGTTCGCACCGTGCTTACATGCCAGGCAGACACTGGCCTCTGTGCGAAGTGCTACGGCATCTCACTAGCAACCGGTAACCCGGTTGAGCTTGGTGAAGCCGTCGGTATCATCGCAGCGCAGTCGATCGGTGAGCCAGGAACGCAGCTAACCATGCGTACCTTCCACACCGGTGGAGCTTCTGACAAAACCAAGACTCAGGTCATCAAGACTCGTTCTGGTGGAAAAGAAACTCGTGGCGAGCGAACCATTAACTACGACATCACCCAGGGTCTAACCGGTGTTACCGACTTGCTAGAAGCACGTATCGGTATGAGCCAAAAAGACAAGGTTGCGGTTATCGCATTCTGGCCGGGCAAGGTTGACATCCGTGAAGTTGAATCGAAGTCGGGCGCGAAGAAGTTCGAAGTTCGAATCGTTCCACAGGGTGACAAGGCTCTTGCCGAGGCGAAAGAAATCGCTAAGAGCTACACCTTCTCGCGCACAGCTTCGAAGACTTTCAAGAAGCTAGACCCGGAACTTCCGATCACCATCGTTGACGACGAGAGCATGTTGCTCGTAATCGACGGAGAAGAAGTTCAGCGCGGTGACTTCATCAAGGATGGAACTCCGATTCCTCAGGAAGTTCTCGCGACCAAGTCGGTCAACGAGGCTGCCAAGGAAATCATCAACGGTGTTCAGGCTATCTACGGTGCGCAAGATGTTGCACTGCACGACAAGCACCTTGAAGTTATCGTTCGCCAGATGTTGAGCAAGGTAACCATCGTTGACTCGGGTGAGACTGACCTCATGCCTGGTGCACAGATGGACCGTCGCACATACATGCGAATCAACAAGGAAGCGCGTGACGAAGGCAAGAAGACTGCCGCTGCTCGTGACGAGGTATTGGGTATGACCCGTGCATCGCTCGCCGCAGAGTCATGGCTATCGGCTGCATCATTCCAGGAGACCACTCGAGTCTTGACTCAGGCCGCGCTAGACCGCAGCACTGACAAGCTCAAGGGTCTAAAGGAGAACGTAATCATCGGTAAGTTGATCCCGGCCGGAACCGGTTTGGCTGCTTACCGTCAGATCGACGCTGTGCCTACCGAAGAGGCCAAGGCAGAGCGTTACCCAGGTCTCCCGTGGGCTACCACATCTGAAGAGTCGGTTGACTACAAGGATGACAGCTTCTCGGGTGCCGGACTGAGTTTCACTTCGCTCGAGGATTACTCGAACGAAGAGCCTGCTCAGTAGCCAAAAATCCATTTGACCCGCCAGAGCAAATCAGGGTAGTCTTGTCAAAGTCTGTGTTATCGCAGGCGTTGCCTCGGATTGCAGATTTTGCTCCGGTGGGCTCAAAGAAACCTTTAGGTTAGATCAATCTGGTCTGCCTAAAAACCCCCGATATCCATCGGAATTAACAAGGAGAAGTAGTGCCAACAATTAATCAGTTGGTCCGCAAGGGTCGCAGCGAAAAGATTTCGAAGACCAAGTCGCCAGCGCTGAAGAGTTCACCTCAGCGTCGTGGCGTGTGCACACGTGTTTACACCACCACCCCAAAGAAGCCGAACTCGGCTCTTCGCAAGGTGGCTCGTGTGAAGCTAAGCAACGGCATCGAAGTAACCGCCTACATCCCGGGTGAAGGTCACAACCTTCAGGAGCACTCAATGGTTCTAGTGCGCGGCGGCCGTGTAAAAGACCTACCAGGTGTTCGCTACAAGATCGTTCGCGGAGCTCTCGACACTCAAGCAGTGAAGAACCGCAAGCAGGCACGCAGCCAATATGGCGCAAAGAAGGGTAAGTAATCTAAATGCCTCGTAAAGGCCCAATCACAAAGCGTCCAGTTGTCGCTGACCCGGTATACGGTTCACCAGTTGTGTCGCAGCTAGTAAACAAGATTCTTCTTGACGGCAAGAAGTCGATCGCAGAGTCGATCGTCTACGGTGCCCTCGAAGGCGCAACCGGCAAGTCAGGCACTGACGCAGTAGTTCTTCTAAAGAAGGCACTCGACAACGTGCGACCAACCGTTGAGGTTCGTTCACGTCGTGTTGGTGGCTCGACCTACCAGGTACCGATCGAAGTGAAGGC
>CAIKYE010000096.1 GCA_903831585.1 uncultured Micrococcales bacterium
GCGGTTTCAATCTCAACGATGATTTGGTTCACGGTTACGTGATCGCCGGGCTTAACTTTCCACGAAACAATTTCGGCTTCGGTTAGACCTTCGCCGACATCTGGCAAATTGAAATACGCGAGCTGACTCATCTGTTCTCCTAGTAAGCCAAGACTCGGTCGATTGCATCGAGAATGCGATCTGCGTCTGGCAAAAACTTCTCTTCGAGTTTTGCCGCCGGGTAAGGAACATCGAAGCCACCGACTCGAATTGGCGGAGCCTCGAGGTGATAGAAAGCGAGTTCAGAAACTCGCGCGGCAATTTCAGAAGAAATTGAAACGAAGGTGCTCGCCTCGTGTGCGACCACGAGACGACCGGTTTTCTTAACCGACTCGACGATGGTCGCAAAATCAATTGGTGACATCGAACGAATATCGATGACCTCGATGCTCTTGCCCTCTTCGGCTCCGAGCGCGGCGGCCTCGAGTGCAACGTTCATCATCGGACCGTAGGCCACCAGGGTGACATCGTTTCCGGCAACGGCAACGCGCGCCTGGTGCATTGACCCGGCCGACTCGTCGAGATTGACCATGCCTTTTTGCCAGTAGCGACGCTTTGGCTCGAAAAACAGAACCGGGTCGGTCGACTCGATGGCCTGTTGAATCATCCAGTAGGCATCGTTTGGTGTGCTCGGGCTAATCACGCGCAGGCCGGGAGTGTGTGCGAAGTATGCCTCGGGGCTTTCGCTGTGGTGCTCGACCGCGCCGATGCCACCGCCATATGGCACGCGGATAACCACTGGCATCTTGGTGAAACCCTCGCTGCGGTTCTGCAACCTTGCGAGCTGTGTTGTGATCTGGTCGAAGGCCGGAAAGATGAAACCGTCAAACTGAATTTCGGTTACTGGGCGGTAGCCGCGCATCGCTAAGCCGATGGCTGTGCCGATGATTCCGGCCTCGGCAATCGGTGTGTCAAAAACGCGGTTCTGACCAAACTCTTCGAACAACCCTTCGGTAACTCGAAACACTCCACCGAGTTTTGCAACGTCTTCGCCAAACATTAAGACTTTGTCGTCCTTGCGCATTGCTTCACGCAGGCCGGCGGTGATCGCTTTTGCAATTGGAAGTTCAACCATGTTGCTCATTACTGCTCACCGCCGAATGAGGCTTCGTAGCTTTCGAGCCAGGCGCGCTGCTCGTCGATAACGGGATGCTGTTCTGAGTAAACGTGTTGGAACATGTTTTCGATTGGCGGGTTCTTGAGTGCAAAAGTTGCCTCGCGAATTTCGGCGCTGAGAAGTTCGCCGGCCTGTTCAACCTCGTCAAAGAAGTCTTGGGCGATTCCGTTTCGACGCAAGAACTTTTCGAAACGAGTGATGGGGTCACGCGCCTTCCAGTACTCGACTTCTTCGTCTTCGCGATATCTGGTTGGGTCATCAGAGGTTGTGTGCGCACCGATTCGGTAGGTGAGGGCCTCGATCAGAGACGGGCCTTTTCCGGCGCGAGCGTCATCCATGTGTTTTGCAGTAACCGCATATGACGCAAGAACGTCGTTGCCATCGATGCGAACACCTGGAACACCAAAGCCGTCACCGCGCTGATAGAGCGGAACTTTTGTCTGCGCGCTCGAGCGCGATGAGATTGCCCACTGGTTGTTTTGCACGAAGAAAACAATTGGCGATTCGTTTACCGCGGCAAACAAGAAAGCTTCGCTCACATCGCCCTCGGCGGTAGCGCCATCGCCCATATAAGAGATCACGGCCAGGTCTTCGTCTTTGTTGCCGGTGCCGACTTTTCCGTCAAACTTAACGCCCATCGCATAACCGGTCGCGTGCAGCACCTGGGTGCCGAGCACAATCGCATAAAGGTGAAAGCGGGTCTCGTCTGGGTTCCAGCCTCCGTGGTTCACGCCGCGAAGCATCTTTAAAATCGACATGAGGTCGATGCCGTGGGTTAGCGCAACTCCGTGCTCTCGGTAGCTCGGAAAGATGTGGTCGTTAGGGCCAACGCCGTAGCCAGAGCCAATCTGGGCGCCCTCTTGGCCGATGGCCGGCACCCAAAGACCTAGCTGGCCTTGGCGCTGCAGGGCGGTGGCCTCGTTGTCGAAACGACGGATACGAGCCATGTCGCGATAGAACTTTAGGTAGTCGGCCTCGGTGAGATTTTTGAGATATTCGCCATACTCTGCCCACTGCGCGGGCACACGAACTTCGCCCTCCATCGAGAGAAACTGCACCGTTGGCAGGTCAGTTGGGTCTTGACTCACAGGGTCAAATCTACTTGTTTATGGCAGAATCTGAGCATGGTTCGTTTCTTGCTAAACACAGTCTTCAACGCAATTGGCCTTTGGGTCGTCACAATGGTTATTCCAGCGGTGAAGCTAGCTCCCTATGGTGGCGACTCTTTCTGGACTCGCATTGGCTCATTCATTTTGATTGCCGCGATATTCGGTTTGGTTTACGCGATTATCGGCCCTATCATCAAGATTCTGTCGGCACCTCTATACATTCTCACCTTCGGTCTAATCAACTTCGTTATCAACGGTGCCCTCTTGCTGTTCGTAGCCTGGCTGTCTCAACTCATTGGTTCGCCAATCTTCAGCATCGACGGCTTTGATCGCGAGGGTCTCGCAATCACCTCACTCGGATGGGCAATTCTCGCCGCACTTATCATGAGCGTGATTAGCGGCTTCGGGCGCATCGTGTTCAAGAAGGCGCTCAAGGGCTAACGCTGGCCCAATTCGAAATAGCTCACCTTGGCCACCGAGGTGGCAAAGCGTTCGATGGCTTCTATTTGCCGTTGATTTTCTAAACTATCGCCAAGTTTGGCCACTATTTGCTCGTATGACTCCATTCGGTGCGCTGAAACTAAGTCTGCTTCCACGTTTCCCTCCAAAGTGAGCCAATTTTGCTCGGATGGGTTCTCTCGCAGTTCAAGTTTTGGCACCAGGTCTGCTCGGTTTTCAATCGAGAGCACATTTGGCAGGTCACCCGCCCTGTTTGAGCCCGCCGGTGTGCCAAAAGTGATTACCTGCTCGACTCGAAAGGGCACCTGACCCGCGATTGAGCGCTTCGCCAGGTCGAGCGCGATTAGCCCGCCCTGCGAGTGACCAACCAGCATCACCCGATCGTTTGGCCCAACCCCCGCTCGACCGATTGCCAGCTCGGTTGCTCGAGCGGCATTGCTTCGGCCGCCAGCCAAAAGTTGCAGATTCGACCGCATATCAAATGGATTCGAAGAGCTGCTGAGACTTAGGTTCTGAGTGCCTGGAACGTAGACGATGAACTTTCTGTGCTCGCCTGCTTGGTACTGCTCGATGCGAACCATTGGCAGACCCGAGTTGCTGAGCAGTCGCAGGCGTGCCGATATCTGCTCGAGTCCATTTGGTGCCGGAGCTGTAAAGGCCGCTCCACTCGACCGCGCCCAGGCAACAGTCGGGTTGGCGGCAAAGGTTGCCAGTCTGCTCGCCAAGGCGGGAACAGCGGTTCGAAAATCAGAGAGGCTTGCCAGCAGCGAGTTTTCGGTTGACGAATAGCCAGTCAGGGCCGACTCGCAAGCAATCACGAGCCTGCGCAGCCGCAGCAAAATTGGGCCAAGCCGCGTCACCAGTTGCCCGAATCGAACCGGGGTTAGCAAAACCGCCGCGATTGCCTCGATCGAGAGCAACTCGATTGATGCAACCAGTGTCGACTGCACCCGCTCGATCTCGGTCGAACTGGCGCGGCTAGCCAACATTCAACCCGTCAAACGCCGAGAACAGGTTTGCGCTGACCAGTTCAAGAATCAAGCCACCAACCTCGGCCGATATCTCTTGAAGCTCGAGCGCAAGAGCGTTGGCGGCTGGTCCGTTCCAAGCTTCGGCAGCTGGCAGGCACGAAGAAAGGTTGCTGACCGCCATGCCGAGTTGTTGCACCAATTCATCCATGCAGAAATTTTCAGTCGCCAAGGACAACCAATTGGACTCTCTCGGCGTTCTGTTGAATGCA
>CAIKYE010000097.1 GCA_903831585.1 uncultured Micrococcales bacterium
CGTCCTGGCAACTCGCGCCGCAATCGCCAATCGAGAGGTAGCCAGCGTGTTGATTAGCCCCTTCGAAGACCAGCGGCCAGCAGCTCTCGAGGCATTAGAAGCCCTGTCAAGCAGGGGTGTGCCAGTTGTGAAGGCACAGAAGTGGTTGGCCGGAAAGTTGGGTAAGGCCTCCTGGCTGGTTCTGAATCCGAGTAGAACAGCCGAAGAAGCCGAAGATTCGAACGATGCCAGCATCGCGATGCTATTTCGCTTTGACGATTTCTCGTTTCTCGCTTTGGCAGACCTTGGGGAGCGAGGGCAAATGCGAATCGCAAGTGACCTCGAGCTCTGGCACGACGATTGGGTTGCTAGTCACGACCTGATACTCAAGGTTTCGCATCACGGCTCTGCCGATCAGTATTCCGAATTGATGGAATACCTAAGACCGGCCGTTGCTCTTGTCTCTGCCGGCAGAAACAACGGCTATGGGCACCCAACCCAAAGAACTCTGGATATCTTCGAGAGGACTCGAAGCCTAATTTGCCGCACCGACCAACTCGGTTCTTTGGCACTTTCGAGAGTTGAGGCAGGGTTCGCTCTAGCCAACACGGCTGCGAGTTAGGCTTGAACAATGGCGAAAGCAAAGCAGGTTGACTGGAGAAAAGTTACTCCGTTTGCGATCGTGCTTGCCTTCGGCGCTGAAGATTATTTGGTAAACAGAACAGTTCGTTCGGTGCGTGACCAACTGAAAGCCATTAGCCCCGAGCTCGAGGTTCACGAAATTGAGGCTTCTGACTACAGTGCGGGTCAATTGATTGACCTCACCAGCCCTTCGCTCTTTGCAGAACCAAAGCTGCTCATCATTCGTTCGGTCGAGCGCTGCACCGACGACTTGATAACCGACGCGATTGCTTACATCGAGAACCCGAGCGCAGATGCGACCGTTGTTTTCACTCACAGTGCGGCTACTGTGCGCGGCAAGAAAATGCTCGATGCCATGCGACAGAACTCGAAGGTCTGTGAGGTGCTTTGCGCAAAACTCAAAGGCGACACAGACCGCGCGAGTTTCGTGACAGCCGAATTCACCGCAGCAAATCGACAAGTTAGCCACGCAGCCGTGCGGGCTCTGCTTGACGCATTCGGTGACAACCTTGCCGAGCTTTCGGCGGCCTGTGCGCAGCTATCACAAGATTCGGCAACAAACATCACCGAAGAACTTGTCGATGTCTATTACGGCGGTCGGGTTGAAACCACAGCCTGGAAAATCAGTGATGCAGCTCTAGCCGCACGCCCGGCCGAGGCGCTTTCCCTATTGCGCCACGCGCTGTCTTCTGGTGTGGATCCGGTTCCAATAGTGGCCACGCTATCGAAGTCTGTTCGCGAACTAGCCAAACTGTTTGGCAATAGAACAGCAACGGCTGCCTCGCTCGGTATGGATCCTTGGAAACTCGAAAAGGTAAGAAAGAACCTCGCCGGTTGGAACGAAGACGGCTTGGCTAAGGTGGTCAATGCGCTTGCCGAAGCCGACGCGGCAGCCAAGGGAGCGAATCGTGATCCCAATTTTGTTCTCGAAAGGTTGCTGCTCTTGATTGCTGCTAAGGGCAGTTCTTGAGCAAACGCACGGCTTTGTTTGCCTTTATGGCGCTTGTCTTTATTGCACTGGTTCTTCGGCCACCGCTTGCCGCCGTCGGTCCGCTGCTGCAAGAAATCACATACAGCCTAAAACTAGATGCCTCGCAACAGAGTTTGCTAACTTCAATTCCGGTTTTTTGCTTCGGCATCGGCGCTTTTCTTAGCCCCTGGCTGATGCGCCGATTTGGTTTGAACACATCTATGTTGATGGTGTTGTTGCTATTGCTTATCGCGTTGCTTGCCAGAGCGCTATTTGGTTTCGAGCTACTGCTAATCGGAACCGTTTTCGTCGGGCTTGCAATTGCGATCACCAACGTTCTGCTGCCGACTCTGGTTCGAGTCGACTTCGCCGAGAGAGCTTCTCTCGTGACATCGGTCTACACGACCATTCTCGCAATCTCGGCAAGCGGCATGGCGGCGACGGCAGTGCCGTTGAGTCACTCGCTCGGTGGCTGGCGCTTTGTCTTGCTGCTGACCGCCATCCCTGCGGCGCTTGCCATTATGTTCTGGCTGCCTAGATTCAGAGCAGGTCAGTCTCACGTTCCCGTTACGGCAGCTTCAGCGAAGAGTGAGTCGCGTGCGGTGTATCGATCGCCAATCGCTTGGGCAATTCTTGGGTACTTCGGGCTTCAGTCGCTTGGGTTCTATGTTGTGCTTGGCTGGCTACCCACCATTTTGATAGATGCATCAATGACCCCGGAGGCAGCGGGTGCATTTTTGGGCTTAGCCACTGCAATCGGAATTCCAAGCGGGCTCGCACTAGCGCCTGTTATTTCAAAACTGAGGTCACTCTCATTGTTGGCGGTTCTTGCCTCGGCGCTAACAGCAGCCGGCTTCGCTCTTATCGCTTGGTTGCTTGCAAATGACATGGTGAACAACGAGTTCTTACTCGTCACCGCTGCCGCGCTGATTGCTTTTGGGCAGTCAGCAAACTTTCCTATTTCACTTTCACTAATCGCAACACGCGCAAGCACTCAAGCCCAAACCACAACGCTCTCTGCGTTTAGCCAGGGGTGGGGCTATCTGATTGCTGGAGTTGGAACTTTTGCCTTCGGTGCAATTGGTTCTCACATGCCGAACTGGAGCGTCGTGGTCTTTGCTATCGCGGCACTAAGCGTTGGTCAAATGGCGCTTGCGGCTTTTGCGGGTCGTAATCGAAAGATTGCCGCGCAATAAAAAATCCCGCCGATCTCTCGGCGGGACTCTTTGAAGTCAATTACTTTAGGTCAGATGCCTTCTTGGCAATCGATGACTTGCGGTTTGCGGCCTGGTTCTTGTGGATTACTCCCTTTGAAACTGCCTTATCTAGCTTCTTGCTAGCGTTACTGACGGCCTCAGCGGCTGCAACCTTGTCTCCGGCAGCTAGTGCTTCACGTGCTGCACGGATGGCGGTCTTGAGCTCACTCTTTACTGCCTTGTTACGCTCGTTTGCCTTTGCGTTGGTGCCAATTCGCTTAATCTGCGACTTGATGTTTGCCATGTTTCACTTTCGTTTTTAGCCGTTCGCGCGAACGACTGAAGATTTGTTTTGGGGGATTAGATGGAGACACTCATCTGAACCGAGTTAAACCCTACCAGCGACCGCTATTTATAGGCAACTATGCGACAATAGAGGTACCGAAATCGGTCGTTTTCCCCAAATATCGAGGTTTACATTGTCGCCACGTGCCACCAGCCGTCTTGAGCCAGCCAAGACCGACCCGGGCATGATTCGCAATTTCTGCATAATTGCCCACATCGACCACGGAAAATCGACCCTCGCCGACCGCATGCTTCAGCTAACCGGTGTCGTCGACGACCGCTCGATGCGAGCCCAGTACCTCGACCGCATGGATATTGAGCGCGAGCGAGGCATCACAATCAAGTCTCAGGCGGTTCGCATGCCCTGGGAGGTCGACGGAAAGACCTACGCCCTAAACATGATCGACACACCTGGTCACGTCGACTTCACCTACGAGGTGTCACGCTCTCTTGCGGCTTGCGAGGGTGCCGTCTTGCTGGTTGATGCCGCCCAAGGCATCGAGGCTCAGACACTCGCAAATCTTTACCTGGCCATGGAGAACGATCTCGAGATCATTCCGGTTCTGAACAAGATCGATTTGCCCGCTGCGCAGCCAGACAAATATGCCGAGGAGCTCGCCAACCTAATTGGTGGCAACCCCGAAGACTGTTTGCGAGTTTCAGGTAAGACCGGTATCGGTGTTGACGCTCTGCTCGACAAAATCGTTGCAACCATTCCTCATCCGGTTGGTGACCCAAACGCTCCTGCGCGAGCCATGATTTTCGATTCGGTTTACGACTCATATCGAGGCGTTGTTACTTACGTGCGAATGATTGACGGAAGTCTCTCACCGCGCGAGCGAATTCAGATGATGTCGACTCGTGCCGTTCACGAACTGCTCGAAATTGGTGTGTCGTCGCCAGAGCCTGAAGTTACCAAAGGGCTTGGCGTTGGCGAAGTTGGCTACCTAATCACCGGCGTAAAAGATGTTCGCCAATCAAAAGTTGGCGATACCGTTACCAACGCATTGAAGCCCGCCACCCAGGCCTTGGTCGGTTACAAAGACCCGCTGCCAATGGTTTACTCGGGAATCTATCCAATCGATGGCAGCGAGTACCCAAACCTTCGCGAAGCTCTAGACAAATTGAAACTCAGTGATGCTGCTCTTGCCTACGAACCCGAGACTTCAGTTGCGCTTGGTTTTGGTTTTCGCTGTGGCTTTCTTGGTCTGCTGCACCTCGAGATTGTCACCGAGAGACTAGAGCGAGAGTTCGGGCTTGAACTCATCGCAACTGCGCCATCGGTGGTCTACGAGGTAACCATGGATGACGGTAAGGAAATCACCGTCACGAACCCGAGCGAGTTTCCGACCGGAAAGATCAAGAAGGTGCTTGAGCCTATGGTTCGCGCGACCATCCTGGCGCCGAAAGACTATGTCGGCGTAATCATGGAGCTATGCCAGAGCCGACGCGGGGTCATGATCGACATGCAATACCTCGGCCAAGACCGAATCCAGTTGCGCTACACGCTTCCGCTTGCCGAAATTGTTTTCGACTTTTTCGACAACCTAAAGAGCAAGACTCAGGGATATGGCTCTCTCGACTATGAAGAAATTGGCCTCGCAGAGGGTGACCTGGTCAAGGTCGACTTGCTGCTGCAGGGTGAACAGGTAGACGCCTTCAGCGCAATCGTGCACAAAGACAAGGCCTATGCCTACGGGGTAATGATCACCGGAAAGCTTCGTGAGTTGATTCCCCGCCAAGCGTTCGAGGTGCCCATTCAGGCGGCAATCGGAGCACGCATCATCGCCCGTGAATCAATTCGTGCGTTTCGCAAGGACGTCTTGGCCAAGTGCTACGGCGGTGACATAAGTCGAAAGCGCAAACTTCTTGAGAATCAGAAAGAAGGAAAGAAGCGCATGAAGATGGTCGGCCGCGTAGAGGTGCCGCAAGAAGCCTTCATCGCAGCGCTGTCGAGCGATGGCGAGAAAAAGGGCGAGAAGAAGGGCAAGTAATGGCCCAAATGCCCGATGGCGAACTAGCGCCGCGCAGTGGCCTGCTTCCTGCTTCAGCGGCCGATGGTTTATCGCAGAGAACCCTTCACGCATATCTTCACATTCCCTTTTGTCGCGTTCGTTGCGGTTACTGCGACTACAACACGTACACGTCAACCGAGCTTCGAGGCGTTACCCAAAACTCGTTTCTTGACAACTTGTTGACCGAAATCAGTTTCAGCAAAAATGTTCTGCAGCAATTGAGTCCACAGAATCGCGAATTCTCTACCGTCTTTTTTGGCGGAGGTACTCCGACCCAACTGGCGGCGGAACAGTTAGCGCTCGTTTTAGAAACACTGAGAAACGAGTTCGGCATCGAAGAGAACGCCGAGATCACGACCGAGGCAAACCCAGACACAGTTGACGAGCGTTACCTGACGACTCTGGCTGAAGCGGGCTTCACAAGAGTTTCGATTGGCATGCAGTCTTCGGTTGCGTCGGTGCTCAAAACTCTCGATCGAACCCACAATCCAGAGAACGTTGCCAAGGCGGTTAGCGCTGCCAAAGCCGCTGGATTGCAGGTGTCTGTCGATCTGATTTATGGCACACCGGGTGAATCGCTTGATGATTGGCGCGAATCACTGGCTACCGCCATCGATCTTGAACCAAACCACATCAGCGCCTATTCGTTGATTGTTGAACCGGGAACCAAGCTGGCACGTCAGGTTCGCAGCGGTCAGTTAAGTGCGCCGAGCGACGATGACCACGCTGACAAGTATGAAATTGCAGAGCAAATGATTTCTGCTGCGGGCTTTGACTGGTATGAAGTTTGCAATTGGAGCAAGGATGAGTCAACAATGTCTCAACACAACCTTGCATATTGGCGCAGCAACGACTGGTGGGGGTATGGCCCCGGCGCGCATTCTCACATCGGTGGAACCCGATGGTGGAACGTCAAGCATCCTTCGGCTTACGCGGAGCGATTAGTTGCCGGCGAATCTCCAGCACTAGCGCGTGAAAATCTTGATGAGTCAGAGAAAGCCACCGAGCGAGTGTTGCTCGAGTTGCGGTTGCGCGAAGGAATGTCGATTGAACTTCTAAAGTCGATCAACCCTCTGGTCGCAAAGCCGATAAGTCAGTTCATTGCTGACGGCATGGTGAACGCCGCAGACGCCATCCGGGGGCAGTTGACGCTAACCCTTAAAGGTCGCCTGCTAGCCGATGCGTTGGTTAGAGACCTGCTCGGGTAGCAGCTTCGTGCTCGACTATTTAATGAAGCGAATGGTCAGCGGGTACTTGAAGAACTTGCCCTGTGAGGTCTGCAACGCTGCAATGATTCGGCAGATGACCCAGTAGGCCGGTACTGCCCAAATGATGAGCCAGCCGATGATGCTGATTGCAAGCACGACGGCGATAAGTAGCACGGTGATTGAGAAGTTGAGCGACTCTTTTGCGTGGTGCAGCACAAAAGGCCCTTTGTCTTTCAAGAAGAAGAAGCCAATGATTGGGGCCAGAAATTCGAAGAAGATGGCGGCGACGTGCAGCAAAACGGCGGCAAGTTTCTCTTCATCCGGTGTCCAGGCTCGGGCATTTTCGTATGGATTACTCATATCTAGAGCATAACATAAGTCGATGGGCTAAAATTGGCACTCAGGTACAGCGAGTGCTAACGAGGTGAAAATGATTCCAGAACGAAGTCTTGAGGTGCTTCGCGCCATCGTTCACGACTACATCGAAACCAACCAGCCCGTCGGCAGCAAGTCGCTTGTCGAGCGGCATTCATTTGGGGTCTCGCCGGCAACCATTCGAAACGACATGGCTCTGCTCGAAGAAGAGAAGCTGATTGTTGCACCGCACACCTCAAGTGGTCGAGTGCCAACCGATAAGGGATACCGACTTTTTGTCGACCGACTCGGCGAGGTTAAGCCGCTTAGCATTCCGGAGCGTTCGGCCATCGAAACCTTTATGCACGGTAGCTCTGACCTCGATGAAGTTTTGGGCAGAACCGTGCGCCTGCTTTCGCAACTCACCGATCAGGTTGCGATGGTGCAGTATCCAAGTCTCGAAAAGGGTTCGGTTAAGAGCGTCGAATTGCTAAAGGTAGGTGAGCAGCAGGCCCTGCTGATTTTGGTCACCGACATCAGCCGAATTCAACAGCATCTGATTCACTTCGACAAAGAACTCGATGATGAATTCGTTGCGAATCTTCGAGCGCAGATGGTCGGCTCACTTCAGGGAGTTGCGCTCTCACAGGTAGCCGCGAAACTCGAGGACTTCTCTTCTAAATTTGGCGCAGATCGCCAGGCGGCCGTCAGCCTGGTCTTAGACAACTTGCTTGAGCAAGTTGACGCCAACCGCCAAGACAAGATAATTCTTGCCGGCACAGCAAACCTCGCTCGTCGAGAAGACGACTTTAAGGGCAGCATCTCGCCGATGCTCGAGGCAATCGAAGAGCAGGTTGTGCTGCTCAAGCTCATCCAAGAGATGCAAGCCGAACAGCATGGCGTTGCGCTTCGCATCGGTGAAGAGAATGACATCGAACAGTTCTCAACAACCTCTGTTGTGCTCTCGGGATATGAAAAAGAAGGCGCCGAGGTTGCCAAGCTCGGTGTGCTCGGCCCGACCCGAATGAACTACAGCAACAACATCGCCGCGGTTCGAGCCGTCTCGCGTTACCTAACCCAGGCTCTCGGAGGCTTTTAGTGGCAGACCATTACGAAGCGCTCGGGGTTTCTCGAGATGCTACCGAAGACCAGATCAAGAAGGCCTACCGCAAGCTAGCTCGTGAACTGCACCCCGATGTGAACGATGCTCCCGAGGCGCAGGAGCGATTCAAGTCGGTAACCCACGCCTACGAGGTGCTCAGTGACGCCGAGGAACGCCGCAGATACGACATGGGTGGCCAAGACCAATTTGGTGGTATGGGTGGCTTTGGTTTCGGCGATATCTTCGACACGTTCTTCGGCGGAGGCCAGGCACGTGGACCAAGAAGCCGCGCGGAACGTGGCCAGGATGCGCTCATCCGTGTCGATATGACTCTCGACGAGGTGGTGTTCGGAGCACCAAAGTCGATCGAAATCGACACCGCTATCTTGTGCGATGAATGCAGTGGCAGCTGTTGCCGACCTGGCACCTCACCGAGTGTCTGTGACATTTGCCGGGGCTCGGGCTCGATTCAGCGTCAGGTTCGCTCGCTGCTTGGCAACGTCATGACATCGCAGCCTTGCGGTGCCTGCCGCGGATTCGGCCAGGTCATCGCAGACCCTTGCAACAAGTGCCGCGGCCAGGGCAGGGTTCGCTCTCGTCGCCCGCTCGAACTCAACATTCCGGCCGGTGTTGAAGACGGTCTGCGTTTGCAACTTTCTGGTCAGGGTGAGGTAGGTTTTGCCGGCGGCCCGCAGGGTGACATCTACGTCGACATCGCAGTTCGCGCTCACGAGATTTATTCGCGAAAGGGCGATGACCTGCACTGCACGCTCGAGGTGCCGTTGCACGATGCGGTGCTTGGCAACCGAGCAAAGATTGAAACCTTTGATGGGGCTATCGAAGTGCAGATCGAACCAGGTTCACAAAGCGGAGACCAGATTCATCTCAAGCACAAGGGAGTAACCCATCTTCGTGGCTCGGGTCGTGGTGACTTGTTTGTCACGATTCAGGTAAACACGCCGAGCAAAATCGATTCGAAACAAAAAGAACTTTTCAGGCAACTGGCCGAGTTTAGAAAGTCTGACGAAATCAAACTCACCAAGCACACTCAAAGTCAGTACGCAAAGCGTAAGAACAAATAATGGTCGAGCCGCTCTTCAAGAAACATTTTGTCGCCACACCCGCAATCGATTCGATAGTCGAGCTGGGCGCAGAAGAGGCGAAGCACGCAATTGCCGTGCGCCGAATGAGGGTCGACGAAGCCATTCAATTGACCAACGGGCTTGGACTTCGCGTTCAGGGGTTCATCACAGAAGTCAAAGCAAAGTCGCTAATGGTTCGAGTTACCAAAGTCACCGAAGAACCGAGACCACGTTTAGAACTGACGCTCATCCAAGCCCTTGCCAAGGGTGATCGTGACGAACTTTCAATTCAGGCTTCGACCGAGCTCGGCGTCATGCAGGTGTTGCCATGGCAGGCCGAACGTTCAATTTCTCGCTGGGATGCCGCCAAGGCTGCCAAGGGTCAGGTGCGGTGGCAGGTGATTTGCGACGAGGCCGCTAAGCAGTCGCTCAGGGTTTGGCATCCGCAGGTGAAAGCGCTTGTCGACAGCGCCACGCTGGCTAGCGGATTCAGCGACTTTGATCAGGTCTTTGTGCTGGACCCGACGGCTCCAACAGGCCTAGCCTCGCAGCAAAGTTTTGCTCAGAGGGTGGCCGTGGTTGTGGGCCCCGAGGGCGGAATCGACGACTCAGAACTCGCTCTCTTCGAAGCCGCAGGAGCCAAACGCGTGAGCCTCGGCGAGTCGATTCTTAGAACATCAACAGCCGGGGTCGTGGCAATCTCAATCATCCAGGCAGCTCAGGGCACCTTTGACTGACCTGACAAACGTAAACTTTGTTGTGGAGGCAAATTGACCACTGAGAATTGCATTTTTTGCAAGATCATCTCCGGAGAGATTCCGGCACAGCTCGTTGCAGAGAGCGAACACGCCATCGCGTTCAACGACATCTCGCCGCAGCAACCGGTGCACGTTCTGATTGTTCCGCGCGAGCACCACGCCAATGTGACCGAACTGGCCCTAGCGAATCCGTTAGTTATGCAAGACGTTATGCAGCTCGGAGCAAAGGTTTCGCAGATGCTAACCGAAGGTTCTCACAGATTCACTTTCAATACTGGTGCCGCAGCTGGCCAGACCGTGTTTCACGTTCACGGGCACATCATGAGCAAGACACCAAAGACGAACGGCTGAATTAGTGCCAGCCGAAAATTCTCGAGTTCAACTCGATATCACTCAGGTGCCGATGCTCAGTCTGCTCGGCACAAACGACACACTTCTGAAGACCCTCGAAGGCGCTTTTCCTAATGTTGAGGTTTTAGCAAGAGGCAACAAGTTGACCTTCAGCGGTCCTACCGATGATGTTAATCGCGCCAAAAAACTTATCGAAGAGATGATCATGCTCATTTCGGGTGGTCAAGACCTAGCTCCGCAGGATCTGACTCGCTCTGTGAAGATAATCGATGACGGAAGCATGCGTCCGACTGATGTGCTGAGCCAAAGCATTCTTTCGTCTCGCGGCAAGAGCATCAGGCCCAAGAC
>CAIKYE010000098.1 GCA_903831585.1 uncultured Micrococcales bacterium
CCTTTCAGGGCCCGTTATCAGACGGGTTTCGGTGTTTAGGTAAGCCTAAGTTAGGTTAGCCTAAGTCGTCAATAGGCGCTTAAAGTAGACATGTGCCTAAGCAAACCTTCAATTCGAAAAGACTTCTCGTCGTGCATGCCCACCCCGATGACGAGAGTATTTTCACCGGCCACATAATTGCCGATCGACTGGCGGCGGGAGCCGAGGTTTACGTTCTGACGCTTACCCGAGGTGAGCGCGGCAAGGTGAAGCTCGAAGAGCTCAAGGGGCTCGAGGGGCAACTTCGAGCGATGGGCGCTTTTCGCACCGGTGAATTGAGAGTCGCCTTGAGCGAACTTGAAAAGGCCGGCCCAAAACTTCAACACTCCTTCGCTGGCACTCGTGCTTTTCTCGACAGCGGAATGCGCATTAACCAGATGGGGCGACCCACGAAGAAGAGTCGCACAGATGAGATGGCATTGGCCGCGGCTTCAACGGCCGTAATTGCAGAAGACATCGAACGCGTTATGAACGAGTTCAAACCAGACGCGATTTTGACCTACAACGCCAAGGGTGGCTATGGGCACCCCGATCACAAGATGGCGCACCACGCTTCGGCAATGGCGATTCGGCACTATCGACGTCAGAAGAAAAGGGCACCGCAGTTCTGGGTTCTGGCCGAACCGAAGGAACGGTTCGATGTGGCAATCGGAAACGCAACCACCGCAAAGTTCAAACGCGCAGCTCTCGAGGCCCACTCGAGTCAGGTTTCGATTTTTGCCGAAACCTTTTCAATCGGATCTACCGAGATTCGTTATGACGCACCCGAGAGAATTCGCAAGGCTACTCCGAGCCCACTTGTTCACCTGCTGCCACTGCTCACATTCTTCTGGGCGATTCCGCTCGGCGCACTGCTTGGACTCTCGGGCACACTGCTTCACTCAATCAAGACCACTGACGCCGCAGAGTTTCCGATTGGCTTGAGCGTTGCCCTAACAATGGTTGCCTGCCTGGCGATCGCACTGAGGCTGTTGCGAAATAGTCGCGGCGCTCTCTACCTAATGACCCTTAGCTTCATCACCTCGGTTTACTGGCTCAGCCAAGAGCAACCTGGTGGCGAAGTTCTCATCGTGAGCAATCAGATTGGCGACACCTGGGTTTACGGCTCGATGGCAATCTGCGCTTTTGTGATGCTGTTTCCGAGATTGAACCCCAGTTCTTGGCGCCGAAGCGCATCGGGTCACCGTTAAACTATTCAAGGCTGTAGCAGCCGTTTCGCCCTATAAGGAGTTGAAGTGACTTACGTAATCGCGCTTCCATGTGTAGACGTGAAAGACAAGGCCTGCATTGAAGAGTGCCCTGTTGACTGCATCTACGAGGGCGACCGCATGCTTTACATTCACCCGGATGAGTGCGTCGACTGCGGTGCCTGCGAGCCGGTCTGCCCGGTCGAGGCAATTTATTACGAGGATGACCTGCCCTCGCAGTGGGCCGACTATTACAAAGCCAATGTCGAGTTTTTCAACACCGTTGGTTCACCTGGTGGTGCCGCCAAGGTTGGCAAGATTGCCGGCGACCACGAGGTAGTTTCTGTGCTGCCTCCTCAGGGCGAATAGGGCAGCTTTGTTCGATCGCCTGCCCGAGTATCCGTGGGAACAGCTCAAGCCTTATTCGGCTAAAGCTGCTTTGCACGAACGCGGTGCGGTAGACCTTTCGGTTGGCTCGCCGGTTGACCCAACCCCGGCAATCATCCAAGAGGCATTGAACGCCTCGTCTAACGCACCCGGTTACCCTTCAACCGGTGGTTCACCGGAGTTCAAAGCGGCAGTGGTCGAGTGGTTTGCAAGACGCCGTGGTGTAGCAGGGCTGAATTCGAATCAGGTAATGCCAACCATTGGTTCGAAAGAACTCATCTCGTGGCTGCCACTAATGATGGGGCTCGGACCGGGCGATGTTGTGGTTCAGCCAAAAGTTGCCTATACGGCCTATGTGGTTGGTGCTGCGATGTGTGGTGCAGAAATCGTGAGCGAAGACAATCCTGCGCTCTGGCCAAGCAACGCAAAACTAATCTGGATCAACTCACCGGGTAACCCCGACGGACGGGTGCTGACTGTCGCAGAGATGAAGGCGGCCGTCGATCGGGCCCGCGAGCTCGGTGCTTTGCTAGCGAGCGACGAATGCTACGCAGAGCTCGGCTGGGATGAGTGGGCCGACCAGTTGATCCCATCGGTGCTAGACCCTCGAGTCTGTGGAGATTCGCACGAGGGTGTTCTGGCCGTCTATTCGCTAAGCAAACAATCGAACCTTGCCGGCTACCGTGCGGCCTTTGCCGTCGGAGAGGCGAGCCTGATTAAGGGTCTTGTAAACCTTCGCATGCACGCCGGTTTGAATTCGCCTGCGCCTGTGCAGCGGGCTATGACTGTCGCGCTCGCGGACTATGAGCACGTTGCAATTGCCAAAGAGCTCTATCGCGAGCGACGCGAGATTCTGCTGGCGGCGGTGCGCGAATATGGTTTCGAGTTGAGCGACAGTCAAGCCGGTTTATATCTCTGGGCCACACTCCACGAAGACTGCTGGAAGACTGTCGATCGAATGGCAGACCTCGGAATTGTCGTTGTTCCCGGAACCTTCTATGGTGAGCACAGCACCCAACACGTTCGTTTCTCGCTCACAGCAACCGATGCCAATATTGCCGAGGCTTCCAAGCGTTTGCGCGATGCCATAGGCTTAAGCAGCCGTTAGGCCACTAGGAGATTCTTTGACCGAGCCAGTATCAACCGACACCGCGACGATTACTGTCGGCGGGGTGACCGCCGATTTTCCCATCGTGGCGGCCACCGAGGGCAACTCGGCCATCGACATTTCGAAGCTCGGCTCGCTAACCGGGCTAAACACCCTCGACCACGGATTCGCCAACACTTCGGCGACCAGGTCGGCAATCACCTACATCGATGGCGACAAGGGCATTCTGCGTTACCGCGGTTATCCGATTGAGCAGCTCGCTGCCAAGAAGAGTTTTACCGAGGTTGCCTACCTGCTTATCTACGGCGAGCTGCCGAGCAAAAGCGATTTAGAGAATTTCGAAGACAAAATCAGTCGTCACACTTTGTTGCACGAAGATTTGAAGAATCTGTTTCACGCCATGCCGCAGAACGCGCACCCGATGTCTGTACTATCGGCTGGTGTTTCTGCGCTGTCGACTTTCTATCAGGATTCACTCGACCCTCACGACGAAGAGCAGGTTGAACTCTCAACCATTCGCTTGCTCGCCAAGCTTCCGGTTCTCACCGCCTATGCTCACAAGAACTCAATGGGCCAAGCGTTGCTTTACCCAGACAACTCGCTCGGTTACGTAGAGAACTTCTTGCGCTTGTCGTTCGGAAATATGGCCGAGAGTTATGTGCAGAACCCTGTGGTTACCAAGGCGCTAGACACCCTGTTTACCTTGCACGCAGATCACGAGCAGAACGCTTCAACTTCTACCGTTCGCATGGTCGGCTCGACTCAGGCGAACCTGTTTGCCTCTGTGTCAGCCGGAATCAACGCCCTCTTCGGTCCACTGCACGGTGGTGCCAACCAGGCTGTGGTTGACATGCTCGAGCACATCCGTGATTCGGGCGAAAGTGTTCAGCGTTATGTCGATCGAGTGAAGAACAAAGAAGACGGCATTCGCCTGATGGGCTTCGGTCACCGCGTTTACAAGAACTTTGACCCGAGAGCACAAATCATCAAGGCCACCGCCGATTCAGTTCTGCACGACCTTGGAATCGATGACCCGATGCTTGACATCGCCAAGCAGCTCGAAGAGGCAGCGTTGTCAGACCCATACTTTGTTGAGCGCAAGCTTTACCCGAACGTCGACTTCTATAGCGGAGTTATTTACAAGGCCATCGGTTTTCCATCGCACATGTTTACCCCGCTTTTCGCGATTGGTCGTCTGCCCGGCTGGATTGCTCACTGGCGCGAATTGATGCACGACAGCAGCACCAAGATTGGTCGCCCGCAGCAGGTCTATGTTGGTCCGCGAGAGCGCAACGTCTAACTAGAGCTTGTCAAGCCAGAAGACTTCGGTGTCGCCGTAGTTCTTTGACTCTTCGAGGGAATAACCCTCGACAACAGCGAATGCCTCTGATCTGCTCGAACGCTCAACAATCACAGTTGCCTCGGCAGTCAACCTTGGCAAGAGCGCGGTTAGGTTCTCTTCGATTTCTTCGTTAGAAATTTCGTAGGGCGGGTCAATAAAAACCAGGTCAAAGTCGTGGGTAGATGACAAGAGGTAGCTCGCAACTGCCTTGTTGACCACCTTGGTCTCAACCTCAATGTCTTGCTTCGCAAGCGACTTCTGAATCAGCGCAGCGTTTTGAACGCAAACCGCCGCTGCCTTGCCATCGCGTTCTACCAAGAGAGCGGCAACTGCTCCGCGACTGATTGCCTCGAGTGCAAGCGCGCCCGTGCCCGCGTAGAGGTCAAGCACTACCGAGCCAGTCAATTTGTCGCGAGCTTCGAGCCTGCTGAAAATGCTCTCGCGAATGCGATCGCTGGTGGGTCTGGTGCTCTTGGCCGGCGATGCCAGTCGAAGACTGCCCGCGTATCC